>NZ_CALDKF010000090.1 GCF_937898925.1 uncultured Methanobrevibacter sp. | reverse complement strand
GACTTCTTATCCTTCGGAATCTCTGAAATATTGTCCACATTGCTTGCTGAGGATATAATCGATTGTGCCGTAATGGTATGTGAAGGCTGTGGAACTGTGCTTATCACTGAAAGTGAATTGGCTCAAGGAGTAGGTGGAAGAGTTTCAGGTCTTGTGGAAACAAGCCCAATTCCAGAGCTTATTGAAGAGTTCTCACCTAACCATATTGTTGACGAGGAAACTGCAATTATTGATCAAGTCGAAGGGTTCAAGTTAGCTATTGAAAATGGATATAAGAACATTGCAGTTACAATAGCATTTCCAGAAGACGGAATAATCCTTAGAGAATTGGAAAAGGAATATGATGATGTGAATCTTTATCTCTTTGCAGTACATACTACAGGACTTTCAAGAGAAGAATCAGAACTTATATTTGATGTTAGTGATGCAGTGACTGCATGTGCCAGTAAACACTTAAGGGATATTGCAGATGAGGAAGACATATTCTCTGTAGGCACTTCAATTCCTATTTATGGTGCAAGTGAAAAAGGAGAAGAATTTATTAAATTAAGATTAGATAAGATTGGAGGACCTAAAAAGAAAACAGGAAACTCTAAACATCCTTATCCTTTAATTTAGAAATCTTTTTTGATGATATCCATTATAAATTTTTTTAATTATATTTGATTATCTTTTATTCTTTTTTTTTTTAATCGATTTTTTAATTAATAATTTAATTATTCTTACCATTTTAATAATTAATTTTAAATGTATTGTAAAACAGAAATATAATATTATATATTTATTAATTTTATTTATGGAGATTTAAATGTCAAAAGATGTAGTTTTAATATTATCTGGAGGATTGGACTCTTCCACTTTATTGTATAAATTATTGAATGAAGGGAATAAGGTAACTGCACTCAGTTTCAATTATGGTCAAAAGGCAGCTATTGAAATTGAAAGGGCAGCAGAAATCTGTAAAATGAATGATGTTCCTCATTTCGTATTTGATATACAGAATATTGTGGATTTGCTTTCAAGCAGCTTGACTGATTCTGATAATGACAATGTTGAAGAGCCAAAGAGTACTGTTGTTCCAAGCAGAAATACAATATTGCTTGAACTTGCAACTGCATTTGCAATAAGCAACAATAAGGAAGAAGTCTATTACGGTGCAATCAAGGCAGATATCGGTGATTATCCAGACACCACCCCAGAGTTTTTAGAGAAGATCAATGAGTTAAATAAAGTCAATAACTATGAATACATTCCTGTTTGCGCTCCATTTATTGATACAGACAAGAAAGATGTTGTAAAGCTTGCATTGAAATTGGGAGTGCCAATAGAAAAGACATGGAGTTGTTATGTAAACAATGATGGAACTCCTTGTGGGGAATGCTTCAGTTGCAAATCAAGAATAAAAGCTATTGAAGAGGCTAAAAAGGAATTAGGGATGGATTAATAGAATTATTAAATCAATAAAATAAATAAAATCAATCTGATTAGAAATTTTTATTAGTTACGGAGGTTATATTTATGTTAACATTAGTATCAGAACATAGAATTTACGGTTGTCACAAGTTAAAGAACCAAGGTGGAAAATGCACTCAATGGCATGGACACCAGTATAAGGTCATCTTAACTTTAAAGGCACCATATAAGGATTTGGATTACAGAAACATGATTATGGACACCTATGACATTGAAGCGATTTTCAATGAGTTCATTGGTGTTGACCATTTGAACTTAAATGAATTCATGGATTCAGAAGACCCTACAATGGAAGAAATGAGCAAGTTCTTCTATGATGGATTGAAACCTAAAATCGAATGTTTGGTAAGTGTTGGAGTTTATGAAACTCCCGAGACTGGTGTAACTTACGAACCTATGGAATAGGTTAGATTAAATTGCTAATTAAGATGAAATGGATTCTTTAAAGTATTTTAGAGTTTTTTAAAGTAGGTGATTGAAATTAAGGTTAGTGAAATATTCACATCATTTCAAGGTGAAGGGCCTTACATAGGAACTCCTGCAACCTTTTTAAGGTTATATGGTTGCAATTTGAACTGCCAGTGGTGTGATACTGACATTTCAACATATGAAATGCTGTCTGTTGATGATGTGGCAGAGATTCTATTGACCCAAATGGAGTTTAATAATATAAACTTATTAGTCATAACCGGTGGGGAGCCTACTTTGCAGATGGAAGAGATAAAGCGTTTGATTAAGGAGCTTCCTGAAGACATTAAGATTCAGCTTGAGACAAACGGTTCAATTTTCGAATATCTTCCTGAAATAGAATATGTAATCAGTCCAAAGGAAGATAAGGAAAAGGTCTTTGAAAATTATTATAAGTATGAAAATGTTTTCTTTAAGTTTGTAATCACTTGTGAGGAAGATATAGATGAAGTGATTTCAATAAAAAACAAGTATGGCTATGATAAGACAATATGGCTTCAAGGTGAATTCAGCAAGGATGCTTTAATGGCTGATTTGATTAGGGAAAACTTTCCTCGTTTAGAAAATATCAAATTATCTGTTCAAACTCACAAATATTTAAGTCAAAGATAAACATTCTTATTAACTTTGTTAATATATAATCGAATGAATTGATAATATACTTATATAAGTTAAATCAAATATATTATTACGAAAAATATTTTTAGATTGAAATAGTATTTTTAAAATTAAGTGTGGAATTATGTATAAAAGAATTTTATTACCAACTGATGGATCTGAACACTCTTTACGTGAAGTTGAAAGAGCTAAACATGTATTGGCAGAAGATGGGGAAATTATAATTCTCTCTGTTGCTATTAAAATAAGAAAAACAGCATTCCATAGGACCAAAGATGTTAGGAAAATAAATAAGGAAGCTGTAAATGAAGCTGAAGATAATGTAAAAGCCATGGCAGCTTGCTTTGATGACAGTTTTAATGTCAGGACCATGGTAAAATCAGGTTTCCCATCTGAACAAATCAATAAGGTTGCTGAAGATGAGGATTGTGATTTGATTATCATTGCATCTTCAGGTGTAAGTGGCATTCATAAGTTTGTTCTTGGAAGTGTTGCTGAGAATGTACTTAAAGAATGTGAAAACGATGTTTTATTAATTCATAATTAATTGATAAAGCATTTTCTCTTTCTCTTTCTTTTTTCATTTTTTATTTGCCGAACTAAATTTCATTTAGCTATTTTATTTGCTATTTTTATAATTTTTATAATTTTTATTTCATTTAGCCATTATCATTGTTATTTTAAAAACTTATTATAATTCTTATTAAAGGATTTATTCCTTATTTTTTACTTTATTTTTCTATTGGCTTGTATAAATGATTTATTTTTGTTTTTTAATAAATTATATTAGTTTAAATTAGTTTTTAAAGTCTAATTTACTTTTTATACAGTATAAATGAGATAATATTTAAATACTCCTTTAATAATAAATCTATTTGTAGTTTATTTAGTATGAAATTTAATCCATTGTTTATTGACTTTCATATCTTAGGGTTTAACAGTTTGATAGTTTAAACATTAAAAAAATAGCTTAGATTAAAGTTTAGAGGAGTGATATTATGGTAGATAAAAAACCTACTGCTGATAATTGGCCTGTAGTAAGTGGAGATTATATTGTTGGAGATCCTGAAAGTCCTGTTGCTGTAACCACTTTGGCTTCTCACAATGAAGACATTCCAGCTGCTGCTGGAGCAGCAATTGCCGGACCTTGCAAGACTGAAAACTTAGGTATTGAAAAAGTTGTAGCAAACATCATTTCAAACCCAAACATCAGATTCTTGATTCTTTGTGGGGCGGAAGTGCAAGGACACATTACTGGTCAAAGTTTCAAAGCATTGCATGAAAATGGTTGCGATCCTGAGAAAAAGAAAATCACTGGGGCTACTGGTGCTATTCCTTTCGTAGAAAATATTCCAATGGAAGGTGTAGAAAGGTTCCAAAATCAATTAGAACTTGTTGACATGATTGACAACGAAGATGGTGGAGCAATTACTGCTAAAGTAAAAGAATGTATCGAAAAAGACCCTGGTGCATTAGAAGAAGATGCTTTACTGATCAGTTTAGATGAAGAAAATAGTAAAAAATTAGAAAAAGCGGATATGCCTTCTAAAATTGAAGATGTAGAAGTGGCATAAGTAAATTTTATTATTTTTTATTTTATTATTTTTCAATTATTTTTCAATTATCTTTTCTTTTTTTCTTTTTATAGTTTTTTATAGCTATTCTTTTTTATAGAATATCTTTTTTTAGAATAGTTTTTATTAAAATAGAGTCTTATTTTTATTTTGGAGTTTTTAAAAACAGATTAAAAAAATAAAAATAAAAATAAAATGATTCAAGTATGATGTTTAATGGAATAAATTATTTTTTAATAATATTCAAAGCTTTATCGGAGATTTCTTTTAATTGTTCCTCCATTCTTTCTTTTTCTTCGGAATCATAGTCTTCAAAAGTGATTATATCGAATTCTCCAAATATTTCTATACATCTTTCAAAGGTTTTTTCTCCTTTTTCAGTTAAATGTAAGTTACGGCGAGCATTATTGTCTTCATCAACAGTCTTATAAACCAATTCCTTTCCTTCTAATTTCTTAAATGTTTTTGTGATGTTTGCCTCGGAAACAATTAAACTATGTGCAATTTCCCTTTGGCTAATTCCATCATTGTAATAGATTTTTGATAAGAACATTGCTTCAGCAGGATTGATTTCCAAATCTGCACTTCTTTCTTTAAAGAATTCTCCAAATCCTTTTGTTATATTATACCATGAGTTTAGATAACTGTTTTCTTGATTAAATACTGAATTTTTGCGCATTGTATCCCCTTATGTTTACCTTGTTAATAATAACTCCTTTTTATTATATAAATGTATTGATAAATTTGAATAATGTCTAATTTAAATATCAGTTTTATACTTTAATGTATAATTTTATTCATTTTTATTATTTTTTTAATATGATTTATTCAGTATTAATTATTCTTTTGTTAATTTTTTATATTGCTTTTTTTAATTATTTCTATATTTTTTGGTTTGATTTGTTCATTTATCTATAAATTTTTAATTTTTTTAACTATCATTAACTGGGTTTAGTATTTGAATTCATTACTTAAAACCCCTTTCCTTAGCTTCAAAGTAAAAATATCAATCATGTTAGTTAAATGGCAAATTATATTTATTTTGATGTATATAATTATAATTAAGTATTTTTTTATTATTAATTGGGGTATGTTTATGGAGAGAGATAAGATCATAGTGAGAACCAGTGTCATTGGAATACTGGTTAATTTAATCCTTGTTGCATTTAAGGCAACAATTGGAATCATGGTAAACAGTATTGCAATCACATTGGATGCAGTAAACAATTTAACTGATGCTTTATCATCAATAATTACAATTATTGGAACAAAATTAGCAGGTAAAGCGCCGGAAAAAAAGCATCCTTATGGTTATGGGAGAATAGAGTACTTTTCCTCTGTAATCATTTCCATTATCGTATTGCTTGCAGGAATAACAGCTTTGGAAGAGTCTGTTCCTAAGATATTCAATCCGGTCTTGGCAGATTATACCTTTGTTTCAATCTTTATAATTGCTGTTGCTGTAGTTGTAAAGTTCCTTTTGGGAAGATATGTTAAAGGAAAGGGAAAGGAAATAAATTCCCAATCATTGGTTGCATCTGGAAGTGATGCACTCTTTGATGCAATACTTTCATTGTCTACAGTGGTTGCAGCTATTATCAGCTTAATCTGGAACATTAGTCTAGAGGGCATTTTAGGTACAATCATTGCATTTGTCATTATAAAGGCAGCTATTGAAATGTTATCTGAAGCATTAAGCAGTATGATCGGTACTCGTGTTGACAGCGAAATAACTGATAAGCTTAAGGATAAAATAAGTGAATTTGATGAAGTATTAGGGGTCTATGATTTGACTTTGCACAATTACGGACCAACACAATTGATGGGATCCGTTCATGTTGAGCTTAGGGATGACTTGACTGCAAAGGAGATTCATAAGTTAACCAGAAGTATTCTATATTCTGTTTATGAAGAGTTTGGAATAATTCTTACAGTTGGAATCTATGCATCAAATACTGATAGTGAAGAAACTAGAGAAATCAAGGAAAGTCTTAATGAAATAATTGCAAAATATCCGGAAATATTGCAAATGCATGGATTCTATATGGATGATGACTTAAATTTAATCACTTTCGATTTAATCATTGATTTTGATGCAAATCGTGCTGAAGTAAAAGAGAAAGTCTTGAAAGAAATTCAAGATAAATATCCGAACTATCAATTTGATGCATTATTGGATGCAGATTATAGTGACTAGTTTGAATATTAAAGTTTGATTAATTCATTTCAAACTTTTCTTATTTTTTTTGATGAAAAATCAATTCATCAAATTCTTTTTTTACATTATTTATTCGTATTTATTAGAAATAATCGTTTTTTATTATTTATTGACATATCTATTTTTAAGTTATTGCCTATTTTTATGAGTGTTTGTTTAAACTCAAGTTTAACAAATGAATAAAATTTAAAAAAATCTTAAAAAAATTATACAATATAATAAAAAATTTTAAAAAATATCTAATTTAACCTAGTTAAATTTAGAAAAAAATGAAATGTGTTAAGTTTATAAGTTAAGAAAAACATATTATTAATTACAAAGATAACCTTAAAAAAGGATATCTATGGAGATGAAAAAATGAATGATTTATTTAATTTACAAGGTCAAGTTGCTGTAGTAAGTGGTGCATCTTCCGGTATTGGTGTACAAATGGCAAAAGCATACGCAAGATATGGTGCAGATGTTGTAGTAACTGGAAGAAGACAAGAAAGATTAAACCAAGTAGCAGATGAAATTAAAGAACTTGGTGTGGACTGCATTGGTGTAGTTTGTGATGTAACTGACACTGAAAGTGTAGAAAAATGTGTTGCAGAAATCATGGACCACTTTGGAAGAATTGACATTCTCCACAACAACGCAGGATACGGTGCAACAAAAGAAGCAGAATTATTAACTGATGATGAATGGAACAAAACCGTAGATGTAGACCTCACTGGTACTTTCAAAATGTCCAGAGAAGTAGCTAAAAAAGCAATGATTCCACAAAAATACGGAAGAATCATCAACACTGCATCCATGTTTGGTTTAGTAGGAACCATGGCAACTCCAACTTCCCCATATGCAGCAGCAAAAGGTGGAGTAGTAAACCTCACAAGACAATTAGCAGCAGAATGGGCAAAATACAACATTACTGTAAATGCAATCTGTCCAGGTACTTTCCCAACTGAATTAACCATTGACTTATTAGAAACTGAAGAGTACAAAGCTTACACAAAAACTGTTGTACCTGTTGGAAGATCTGGTGTAGACGGAGAATTAGATTCCACTGTTGTATACTTAGCATCCCCTAAATCCGGTTACGTAACTGGTCAATCAATTGCTGTTGATGGTGGATACACCTGTATATAATTGAAAATTTTATTTTTCAATTATTTTTTCTTTTTTATTTTTTATATTTATTCAACTGTTTTTGAACTATTTTTTTAATTAATCATTACCCTATTTATTAGACTGTTTTTGAACTATTTCTTAATTAATTTAATAAATCTAATTTTGTCATTTATATGTGATTATAACAAATTAATTAAATAATAAATTACATAATTTAATATGTTATGGATTATGTAATAGATTAATGTTATAGATATAATACTATGATGATTATTACAATTATATTTCAAAATTAAAATGATTTAAATTATTAAAGGTGCTTTAATGACACAGATGACTGAAGCTAAGAAAGGAAACATCACCCCTGAAATGAAAGCGGTTGCGGAATTTGAAAGGATAGATGTAGAAAAGATATTAAAGGGAGTAGCTAATGGAACTATTGTAATCCCAAAGAATATTGGAAGAGAAACTAAAGCTTGCGGTATTGGAAAGGGATTAACCACTAAAATCAATGCAAATATAGGTTCATCAAGTAAAATCGAGGATATTGATCTTGAAATGAAAAAGGCAAAGTTGGCGGTTGATTTTGGTGCAGATGCGATTATGGACTTAAGTACAGGTCCTAAATTACTTGAATTCAGAGAAAAGATTATGGATTCTGTAGATGTGCCTATTGGAACTGTTCCGATTTATGAAGCAGGAGTCATCACATTAAATAAAGGCAATGAAATCATCGAAATGGATGAGGATGACATATGGGAATCAATCATCCATCAGGCAAAAGATGGTGTTGACTTCATGACCCTTCACTGTGGAATTAATCAGGATTTAGTTCAAAAGCTGCAGAAAGCTAAAAGAATGATGGGTATTGTAAGCAGAGGAGGAACTTTCCTTGCTTCATGGATTTTACATAATGGAGAGGAAAACCCATTATATGCGAATTACGATTACCTTCTCGAAATCGCTTTGGAATATGACATCACCCTTTCATTAGGTGATGGGCTTCGTCCAGGATGCTTATCAGATGCAACTGACACTTCCCAGATTCAGGAATTGGTTACCTTGGGAACCCTTGTTAAAAGGGCTCAGGAAGCAGGAGTTCAAACTATGGTTGAAGGTCCGGGGCATGTTCCATTAAATCAAATCAGGTCCAATATGGAAATTCAAAAGACATTATGTCATGGAGCTCCATTTTATGTTTTAGGTCCAATCGTTACAGATTTAGCACCTGGTTATGATCATATCACTTCAGCTATTGGAGGAGCTATTGCCGCTTCGAGCGGAGCTGATTTCCTATGCTATGTAACACCTGCAGAACATTTGTCACTGCCTTCCCTCGAGGATGTTAAGGAAGGAGTCATTGCAAGCAAGATTGCTGCCCAAGCTGCAGATGTTGCCTTAGGTTTGGAAACTGCATGGGAAAAGGAAGTGGAAATGGCAACTGCAAGGAAAAACTTTGACTGGGAAGCTCAATTCAATCTTGCTTTTGACAATGTCAAGCCAAGGCATTATAGAAACAAATGTGAACTTGATGATGATGAAATGTGCGCTATGTGTGGAGAGTACTGTGCAGTTAAAATAGCTAAAGGAGATTTTTAGATTAATTTTATCATTAATGATTTTATCACAAATTTTAAAATAAATTAAATCAAATTGTCACTGATTCTTGGGAGTGAAAAGATGAAATATCAAGAACTTGTAAATGTTTACGAGGCATTAGGAGCCACTACAAAAAGATTGGAAAAAACAGATATTTTGGCGGATTTTCTAATAAAAGTTGAGGAAGAGGATTTAGAGAAGATCACATTAATGGCTTTAGGTAGTGTTTTCCCTTCTTGGAGTGAAGAGGAACAGGGAATAGGCGATAAGCTAGTTATGAAAGCTGTTGGAGATGCTGTAGGAGTTTCTGTAGATGCCGTTGAAGATGCCATCCGTGATGAAGGAGACATTGGAGCAGCTGCAGAAAAGCTCTATGCCAAAAAGGCTCAAATGACATTTTTCTCACAGCCATTAACTGTTAAATTTGTTTATAATCAATTGAGAAAATTGGCAACAATATCTGGAAGCAGATCCACTGCCCGTAAAATTTCCAATATTCTTGAACTTTTATCTTCCGCTTCTGGAAAGGAAGCAAAATACATTTGCAGAACCATTTTGGAAGAGCTTAGGATTGGCGTTGGAGAAGGGATCATTCGTGATGCAATATCCCAAGCCTTTGGTGTTGACAAGGCTGTTGCTGAAAGGGCTCATATGTTGACAAATGACTTAGGTCTTGTTGCAAAAGTGGCAAAGCTTGAAGGTGAAGAAGGGCTTAAGAAATTGACATTGATTCCTGGAAGGCCAGTAAAGCCAATGCTTGCACAACTCTCTGAAGGTATTGATATAAGCATTGAAGAAATGGGTTGTGCACTTTGTGAGACTAAATATGATGGGTTCCGTACTCAATTCCATAAGAATGGTGATGAAATCACTTTATTCACTCGCCGTTTGGAAAATGTCACACATGCTTTCCCGGATGCAGTGGATTTCATCAGAAGAGGTTTCCCAGATGAGGACTTTATTGCTGAAGGGGAAATTGTAGGATTCAGAGACAACAAGCCTCTTCCATTCCAAACAGTGTTGCAAAGGGTCAGAAGGAAATATGATATCCATGATGCAATGAAAAATGTTCCTATAAAAATATTCCTCTACGATTTGCTCTACTTCAATGAGCCTGTAGTTGATGAACCTATCATCAAACGTAGGGAGATTTTGGAAAATGCTGTGGATACCTCAATTGATGAATTGAACCTCAGTGATATTGTAAAAGTTGGTCCTGAAAACATAGATGATGCTGTAGAGTTATTCAATAAATCCATAGCTGGTGGACATGAGGGAATCATGATTAAAAACTGTGCTGAACCGTATATCCCTGGAATTCGTGGAAAGAAAATGTTAAAGTTCAAGGCAGAACCTGAAACATTGGATGCAGTTATTGTTGGAGGAACAAAGGGAATAGGTAAAAGGGGAGAGTTTATAGGATCCTATGAGATTGCTCTTCGTGATGAATACGGGGATTTGCAAACCATCACCAAGATTGGAAGTGGATTTTCAGATGATGATTTGGCAAATCTAACAAAACAAATGCAAGAAATCATAATCTCAGAGAAAGGAACTCACATTACTGTTCAGCCAAAGATTGTTTTAGAAATAAAATACAGTGAGATTGTAAAAAGTCCAGAATATCCTGCAGGATACTCTTTACGTTTCCCTATTGTAAAAGGCATAAGAACAGATAAGGGTGTAGAGGACATTGATACAATCGAAAGATTAGAATCAATGTATGAGGGTCAATAATCTTAATTTTTATTTTTTTAATTCTTTTTAATTCTTCCTTTTCTTTTTTTTTATTTTTTCATACTTTTTTAGCTATTTTTTCTTTCTTATTTTTTCCATTCGCCACCATAATTTTTCATTGAATTTTATCATTGATATCATTTTAAATAATTATGGTGAGTTTAAAACAATATTATATTCATAATATAACTTATTTTTTAATTTTAAGCAATATTTATATGTTATTTTAAAAATAAATCATTTTAAGAATATTATTTGGTGATTTTATGGAATTAAATGACAAGATAATTTTTAAGGTTGCATTGATTACATCATTAGTTGGAATTATTGGAATGCTTGTTTTTGCATCTTACATTGAACCTAAGGAAATTCAAATAAAGGACATTACAAGAAACAATATTGGAGAAACTGTAGCAGTCACAGGAGTGATTGAATCGATTAAGGAATCTTCAAGCGGAAGCTCTTGCTTTATGGAGTTGAATGATGGTACTGGAAAGATAAACCTAATCATTTTTGAATCGACATTAGTTGAGCTTAAGGATGCTGGAAATGATTTAGAGAGTTTTAAGAATCATAAAGTGAAGGTAATTGGAAGCATAACGGAGTACAAGTCTTCAATGGAACTGATTTTATCCAATTCAAATTCGATTAAATTGCTTTCTTAAGCATTTTTTAATAAAATATTTAAACTTTATAAACAAAAATATATTTAGATTTAAAATAATTTAAAATATTAAAAATAATTTAAAATATTAAATATTTAATCATTTATTAAATTTTATAAAGGTCATAAAATGGTAGAAAAAAGATTATTTGGTACATTTGGTGTAAGAAGAACTGCAAATGATGTTTTGACTCCGGAATTTGCATCACGTCTTGCAGCAAGTTATGGATCAATTGTTCAAGGTACTGTAGCTATTGGAGGGGATACAAGAACAAGCACTCCAATGCTTAAATACGCAATTACTGCTGGATTGCTTTCATCTGGCTGTGATGTTGTGGATTTGGGAATTCTTCCGACACCAGCTATTCAATATGCTGTAAGAAATTATTACGATGGAGGAATCATTGTAACCGCTTCACACAATCCTCCAAAATACAATGGCCTTAAATTCGTAGACGAGTTTGGTATAGGAACTCCAGATGACATGGAAATTGAGGTTGAAAAGTTATACTTCGACTCAGAGCCTAATAGGGCTTCTTGGGATAAGATTGGAGAATGCTTTACCAATGACACTATAATTAAGGAGTATATTGCAGAGACAATAAAAAGAGTTGATGCTGAAGCAATCAGAAACAGAAAACTTAAGGTTGTAGTTGATTGCGGTTCAGGAGCAGGTTCCTATACAGCACCTTATATCCTTAAGGAATTAGGCTGTGAGGTAACAACCATCAACTGTCAAGCGGATGGATTTTTCCCAGGAAGAGACCCAGAGCCAATTGAACCGAATCTTCAGGACTTGATTGCAACTGTTAAGAATTTAGGTGCCGACATTGGTCTTGCTCATGATGGTGATGCAGATAGGACCATCTGCATTGATGAGAAAGGAAACTTCATTTTAGGAGATAAGACCTTTGCCCTTGTTGAAAAGCATATGCTAAAGGAAAATGGCGGAGGAATTATCGTTACTACTGTAGCTACTTCCCAAGCAATTTATGATATTGCAGAGGAATTTGGTGGTGAAGTGATAGCTACCGCTGTTGGAGATTTGCTTGTTGCAAGAAAACTTAAGGATACTGATGGATTATTCGGTGGAGAGGAAAATGGCGGACTCATTTTCCCAGACTTCATCTATGGAAGAGATGCAGCTATGACTGTAGCAAAGATTCTTGAAATACTCGTTAAGGAAGACAAGCCATTGTCTGAGCTTGTAGCAGAGCTTCCAGTTTATTATCAGGAAAAATTGAAAGTCGAATGTGCTGATGATCTAAAGCAGGAAGTCATGGCAAAGATTGCAGACGAGATCAAGGAAACAACTGATTTCGAGCTTGATACAACAGATGGAGTTAAAATCCTAAAGGATGATGGTTGGGTAATTATCAGGCCTTCAGGTACTGAACCGATCTTCAGATGCTTTGCTGAATCTGATTCCCAGGAAAAAGCTGATGAAATGGCTAGCTGGGGAATCAGTTTGGTGGAAAAATACAAAAATTAATTAAAAATTCATTTTAAACTATTAGGGACTAATTTTAATTATTCTCATTTTAATTATTCTCTAATTTTTACTATTTTTGAGAATATGATTCCAGATAACAATAAATCAAAATTGATACTTATTTTAGTGATTATATTAGCGATAGCTATTGTTTTTTTCGGATATGCAATATCTGTCAATAATTCAAACAATTCTAGCAATGGTTCTATTGGCAATGTTGATAATGCTATCAATATTAATCAATCCTATCCTGATGGGCCAACAGCTGAAGCGAAAATCGACACTTCAAATGTTAACTCTGTGTTGCTCGGTGAAAATGATTTGGGGTCTGTAGAATTGTTAGGTCCTTTTGGGAACATTGATTCAGACATTAAAATAGCTTATTCAATTGGTATGCATCCATTGGAAAGCAAGGCTCATAAAGCTTTATTTGACACTGTAAATTCTAAAAGCAGTTCTTTAAATTATTGTTATTATATCTACAAAATCAATGTAACAAATTATGATACTGATGATGAAGGAAGAATGGATGGTCAGTTGCTTGCTCAGGAGTTTGTAGCTCCCCATATAATCAGCAATGATTATGATCTTTTTGTAGATGTTCACAGCAATAAGGGCATGATTTCAGGAACTTATGAAGAAACCAATTTTGTCTTTGCAGTAGGTCAGGATGAAAAGTCTGAAGCCTTTGTAAATGAGATCTTAAATAAAATGCCAGAGTTGGTTTACTATTTCCCAAGTGCACAGTCAAGT
The DNA here is from genome assembly GCF_937898925.1 of uncultured Methanobrevibacter sp. Lineage (GTDB taxonomy): Archaea > Methanobacteriota > Methanobacteria > Methanobacteriales > Methanobacteriaceae > Methanobrevibacter. The sequence goes on along the minus strand of NZ_CALDKF010000090.1, from coordinate 25,526 downwards.
CCACCTTATATCACATTGCCTACAGAGCAAGCGGGAATTCCAACAGTAAACTATGAAACATATTGTTATGAGCCAATCAATACAACTTATGATTTGATGGATAAGTTTGTAGATGTAGTGGATAATTTAGAATTTTAATTTATGAAATAATTGATAATTAATTTTAATAAATTTTTAAGTGTGATGTGTAAATATGATTAAGAAAGATTATCCTCAAGAACCTACAGATGAGGCAAAAGTGAATTCTTCACTATATGATGCAGAATTGATTGGAGAAAATGACTTGGGAACTGTTCATCTTCATGGGCCTTTTGGAAACACTGATTCAAATATTAAAATAGCTTACCTAATTGGCATGCATCCAATGGAGAGCAAGGCTCATAGGGGATTGTTTGATACAATAATTGAATGGGATAAAGAAGGTATTTTAAATTGTTCCTATTATATTTACAATATAAATGTAGTTGGTGAGCTTGACGCGGAAACAGAGGGCCGTATGGATGGTCAGTTGCTTGCTCAAGAGTTTGCAGCACCGCATATAATTGATAATAAGTATGATTTCTTTGCAGATATTCACAGCAATAAAGGTTTAAAGGGACCTGGAACCTATGAAAAAACCAATTTCATTTTCGCTCCAGGATTTGATGATGAGTCAACTATTTTCCTCAATGTGTTGTTGGATGAAATCGATGGCCTTGTTTATTATGCTCCAGAGTATAGAACAAGCCCTCCGTATATTACAATTCCAGTTGTGGAAAGTGGTATTCCAACTATTGTTTATGAAACATATTCTTATGAACCTATGGGAAGAACTTATGAATTAAGTGAAAAATTAGTTAAGGCAATTGATAATTTGAAGTTCTGATTTTTACATAAATTTTTCTTTTCATTATTTTATTTTTAACTATTATTAAAATATGGTTATATATGGTAAACTTATTTTTAATTAATCATTATTTTAATTAAATTAATTCAAATTCTTTTTTTATTTATTATTAATTCAATAATCTACATAAACCAATTAATTATCATAAAAGTAGTTAAAAATAGTAAAAAATAGATAAAAAATTTTAAGTTAGATAAAAATAATTATTAGATAAAAATTTAAAAAAAGAGTTACATATTTTCCAAACATTCCATTTTCAATACTCTTGCATCATCGTTTGATGGGTCTAGAGCAAGAACTTTAGTGAAAAGGATTTCTGCTTCATCGAATCTGTCAAGTTCCATCAACACAACTCCTTTGTTCAATAGGAATGAAGTGTTTCTTGGCTCAAGCTCTATCGCTTTGTCATAACATTCAATTGCCTCTTCAAATCTACCAAGATCAAGGAGAGCATTTCCTTTCCTGTTTTGTGCTGTTGCATCTATTTCAGAATCTTCCAAACATAATTCCAATGCCTTGTCATATGCTTCCAATGCCTCTTCAGGCCTTTCCATATCAGTCAATACATTTCCACGTGCATTCCAAACTTCAGGGTTTGTGTCATCGATGGTAATCAGCTTGTCATAAACTTCCAAAGCCTTATCGAATTCTGCCAGGATTTCCAAAATGAATCCTCTCCAATAGAGAACCACTGGATTGTTAGGGTTTGCATTCAATGCACCATCACTCGCTTCAAGCGCCGCATCTATATTACCAGAGTTAAGCATAGCTATTGCCTTGTTGTTCCAGATGTATTCATTATCTCCTTCAATTTCCAAAGCCTTGTCATAACATTCAATGGATTCATCAAAACGGTCGAGCCTGCTTAAATTGTCTCCTTTTTTGTTTAAAAGATAAACATCATTTGGATCAATCTTTAAAGCAGCATTATAACATAATACAGACTTGTCGTATTTACCTGTATCAAATAAAATGTCTGCCCTTTGAGTAATCATCTCTTTTTGGTCGATTTTTTCCCCTTTCCATTTGTTGATGTCTAGCTTTTCAAAATAGATTACCTGGAATAAATCTTCATCAGAGATTCCATCAGGATACATTTTTTTAAATTCCCTAACCATCTCCTTGGAATCTTCGTATCCTTCCTCTTGGGCTAGCTTATCATTGTTTTTGATTTCTTTAAATGGGAGTGTCTTAACGTCAGTAACCTGAGCTTCAAAAATTTTCTTTTTTTCTTTAGAAGCTAAATTCCAATAGCAATGAAGTCTGTCTCCAACTTTCAAAGGTGTTTTCCATAGTTTCCTTACAGTCATAGCTTTTTTATTTGTGATTATATTTATGTTCTGACTTCCAAAGGACATGATTGGCATTTTATCACCTTTTTTGGAGACTTTTAATAAAAAATAGTCTAAATAAATAATTAAGTAATCTTAATTATATTATTATCTTTATTGAAAAATTAATAAACTTATCTATTTATTTTTCAAGTTTTCAATTTGATTAATTTAAATTGATTTCAATTGAACTTATGAATATGAACAATTTTTAAATAGCTATTTAAATGCTTTTTTGACCAAATTCTGCAGTTTTCACATTTATGTCCTGATTAGGATATGCCTCTTTGATCCTTTTAGCGATATCCTCCATGTCATGAGGGTTTGGCTCTTCTGCATCTGCCAATGATTCATCTAAAACGCATCTGTTTCTAAATTGCTGAATGGTGTATAAGTCACATTCAACTTCATCAACTATTGTAAAAAGGTCTTCTTCTGTGAGCAATTTTGGACAATAAGTTGTTCTGCATTCTAAAGTGATATCATCATATCTATTTACAATTTCCATGGATTCTTTTACCTTTTGCCCAATGTCTGCATTGATGACTTCATTGTATTTGTCGAATGGAGCCTTAACATCCATAGCCACATAATCCACTAATCCTAAATCAAGTATTTTTTGAAGTCTATCTGGGTAAACTCCACTTGTATCCAATTTGGTCTTAAGGCCAATTTCCCTAACATATTTGAAGATTTCAATAACATCTTCATATTGGACTAAAGGTTCTCCGCCTGAAACAACAACAGCATCCATAAACATTGCAGAATCATCAATCTTTTCATATATCTCTTCCAGACTGATTTCAGTTCCCTCTTCCAATATTTCGCTATTGCTGCAATATGGGCATCTTAGAGGGCATTTTGCTAAGAATATTACAAAAGACATATTTTTCGGATATTCAATTGATGATGTTACTGTAACGCTGTATTCCATTTTATCAAACCTTTAATATTATAGTTAGTATTTTTTCATTTTTAATTTATTCATTCAATATTTCTCTCATAACTTCTAGGAATTTCTTATCTTCTTCCAATGTACAAATGCTTATCCTAAAGTAATATTCGTCTAATCCCTTAAAGGAAGTGCAATCCCTTACAATCATTCCCCTTTTCATGAATTCTCTTGTAATCTCTGCAGCTGTGTAACCTGTATCATGAATGTCAATCAACATGAAATTGGAATATGATTTATAGACTTTAACGGATTTCATTTTTGATATCTCATCATATAGGAAATCTCTGCTTTCTATTCCATCCTTAATGGACTTTTCAATGTATTCTGTGTCTTTTATTGTAGTGAGAGCAGCTATATATGAAAGTTTTGTAAGTGAGAAGACAGGCTTGATCCTGTGCATGAATTCAATGATTTCCTTGCTTGAAATACCATAGCCTATTCTCATTCCTGCAAGCCCCATTACTTTAGACATTGTTCTAAGAATGAAAATATTGTCATACTCATCTAAAAGGTTTACATTGTTGGTTAGGGAGTACTCAAAGTACGCTTCATCTATTACAACTACTGCATCACAAACTCCGCCTTTGGATTTATTGGTTTTATCGAGAATTGCTCTTAACTCATCTTGTGAAATCAATGCTCCAGTTGGGTTATTTGGTGTGCATAGGAATAGCATCTTTGTTTTTTCATTTATTGCATTGAGTACAGAATCCAAATCAAGGGTATTTGTTTCCAAATTCCATTTTGCATAATTTGGAATTGCACCATATGGCTTGAATAAGAATTCATAATACATGTAAGAAGGTAAAGGGACTATAAATTCGTCACCAGGTTCAATGAAGGTTTTTGCTAAAGTGTCAATAAGCTCATCTGCACCATCTCCTCCAACGATTATCTGTTCTGGCTTTACATTGGAGTATCTTGCAAATTCCTTTTTAAGTTCTTCCAAATCGGATTCAGGGTATCTGTTAATGTTTGCAAGTTCTTTTTCAATAGCTTCCTTTACTTTTGGAGATGGTCCCCATGGGTTTTCATTAGATCCCAATTTGATGATATCTTCTTTTTTAACTCCAAATTCCTGTGCGATTTCCTCTTTTGATCTCCCAGGAACATAAGGGTCTAATTCCTCTACTTCTTTACGTACTTTCATTATTTTACCTTCTTGAATATTTTTTAATCTTTGATAGCCAGCATTTAATTAGCATTATGATAAGATGATTATAAATTTTAAATTTATTTATAAAAAAAGTTGATGAATAGATGATTTAATCATCGTATTCATTTGCAAGTTCAACATAGTGTGATGCATTCCAAATAATATGGTCTCTTTGTTCTTGTGTAGTTTCCTTAATAAGCTTTCCAGGAACTCCTAATATTAAGCTGTTTTCTGGAAATACCTTATTTTCACTGACTACTGCTCCAGCACCTACAATGGAGTTCTTTCCAATTTTAGCACCATTTAAAACAGTGGCATTCATTCCTATAAGAACATTGTCATCAATTTCACATCCATGAACTACAGCACCATGTCCTATGGACACATTGTCTCCAATCTTAAGAGTCAAGTTTGCTGAAGTGTGAAGAACACAGTTGTCCTGCACATTGGAGTTTTTACCAATTCTTATAGGACCTACATCTCCTCGAATAACTGCACCATGCCAAATGGAACAGTTTTCACCAATTTCAACATCACCGATTACTTGTGCACCAGGGAATATTTTTACGGGGTCATTGAGTTTCATAATATACTCCTCTTTTAATTTTTTTTATTAATCATATGAATTAATAAATATAATTGCATTATTTTATTAATAATTTTTAGTTATTTTTTTTAAAATTGAAAATTAATTAATATAATTTTCATTAATTTTTCATTATTCTTTATTCTCTTCTGCTTCTTCCAAAGAGATTTGTCCAGTTTCCTTTTTGTTTTGGAAAATATGCTCTTGCTTAACCAAGACTCTCATGTCGGACTCTAAGTCTTCATACAATAAGACACCAGAACCGATTGTAGCCCTCACCCCTATCTTGACTCCAGGGCTTAAGCTTGAGTTGATTCCAGTTTTTACAGAGTCTCCTACAATCGCACCTAATTTACGTCTTCCAGTATCTGTTTTCTTATTTTTAATAGTTGTTTTTACAGTCTTATTGTCAAAACGTAAATTAGCAATGTTTGTTCCAGCTGCAATATTACAGTTGGAACCTAAAATGGAGTCACCTACATAACTTAAATGGCTTACATTGGTGTTTTCCATAATGATTGAGTTCTTGATTTCCACAGCATTACCTATGTGGACGTTATCTCCAAAGTAGGAATTTCCTCTAATGTATGAGTTTGGTCCAATGTCACAGTTTTTACCGATGTAAACAGGACCTTTAATGTAAACTCCAGAACGGAGAAGGCTGCCTTCATCTAAAAATACTTCTCCATGGATTGTAACTCCCTCTTCGACAGTTCCTTTGATTTCCCCTTCAATATGATTGAGCAATTCTTCGTTGATTTCAATCAATTCCCATGGCTTTCCGATGTCCATCCATTCTTTAGTGGTTTTATGTCCTTTAACTACTTTTCCATCAGCTATTTGAAGGGATAAGGAATCTGTGATTTCGTATTCTCCTCTTGGAGAAACTTCAGTCTTGTCAATTTTATCAAAGATGTCCTTATTGAAAATATAGATTCCAGTGTTAATCAAATTACTTGGAGCTTCACCTTTTTTAGGCTTTTCAACAATATTAATGATGTTGTCTCCATCCAATTCAACAACACCGAATGCACTTGGATCTTCAACTTCTGTAAGAACCATTAATGTGTCCGGTTTTGATTTTTCATAATCTTCAATGATTTCACTAAGGATGTCCACATCCAATATGATATCTCCATTAAGAGTGATTAAGCTATCTTCAATGAAGTCTTTTCCATAGCCAATTGCATCTGCAGTTCCTTCCAATTTGCTTTGTGTAGCATAACTGATATTCACTCCAAGATGGGAACCGTCCTTAAAGTAATTTCTAACAATTTCTTCCTTATATCCTACAATAAGAAGAATGTCTTTCACACCACAGTCTCGCAGTGCCTCTATATTATATTGAATAATAGGTTTTCCAGCAACAGGCAACATTGTTTTAGGTTTTGTGAGAGTCAAAGGTCTCATTCTTGTTCCTTCACCTGCACTTAAGATTATAGCTTTCACCTAATTCCTCCCAATAATTATTAATTTATTTTTTTTTTTTTTTTTAATCTAGTGGTGATTTAATCATTAAATTACTAATTTTTAATTTATTATTTAATCGTGTTTTAAACTAAATCTACATTGTTAAAAAATATTTTTTTTCAATGAAATTTTAATATTTTAAATCAATATTAGATACCTTATTTTTATATTACTTTTTATTCATTTAAATAATTATTTAAATTATTTCATTTTTTATATTTTTATATATAAATACTATATGGAATTCTATGTGAAAAATGTTTGATTGATTAAGAACCATATTAATTGAAAAAGTTTTTTATATAAGTTTGTACATAATAGAATTATAGTTAATTAACTAATTATTTGATTAATTAAATTTAAAAAGGTGATTATATGGTAAAATATGTATGTATGCATTGTGAATACACTTGGGACTCTGAAACCGGAGATGAAACTTACAAAGTACCAGCAGGACCTATCGAAGACTTCCCTGATGACTGGGTATGCCCTCAATGTGCTGCAGGTATTGAAGGAATTATTACCGAAGATGAATAAGTTTTCGGATAATTCTTCAAGTTTTAACGCTTGATTAAAACTTTTTCTTTTTTATTTTTTTAGCTATTTTTTTAGCTATTTTTTTAGCTATTTTTTTAGCTATTTTTTTAGCTATTTTCCTGTCCTTATTTTCTCGATTGCTATTTTACTTTTTAAAATTTATTTACAAAAATTTAATTCGCAATCATCAAAACTACTTATTTTTTCATAAAAAAATTTAGAGAATAATTAAATATTCTCTTTAATGATTTTAATGCAAGTTTCTTTGATTTCTTCAGCCTTTTCTTCTGTTTTAGCTTCTAAAGTTATTCTCACATAATCTTCAGTTCCAGAAGGTCTGACTAAAACCCAGCTTCCATCATTGAAGCTTAATCTGATTCCATCGATTGTATTGATGTCCTTTATGTCATCAAATGCACCTTTTAAAAGATTTTCCATGTTTTCCATGACTTTGAATTTCTCTTCTTTGGAACAGATTACCTTTTCTCTCATATGAGGGTATTGATGGAACTTTTCAAGAAGTTCGGATAATTTTCCTTCCTTGGAAACGATTTCTGCCATTCTAAGACCAGACAATATTCCATCTGGGCACATGCAGAAGTCTGGATGCAACCAAGTACCTGATGGTTCTCCACCAAAGCTTGCATTTTCTTCAATCATGACTTCAGCAACGTTTACGTCACCTACTTTGGTTCTAAGAACTTTTCCTCCGACTTCTTCCATTGCTTCATCCATGCATAATCCTGCATCGACAGTGGTTACAACAGTTCCGCCGAATTTCTTTGAAACAAGTGCTAAAAGTTTATCGAACTCAGAAACTCTTCCCTTTTCATCAACGGTAATCATTCTGTCTGCATCACCGTCGTGTGCAATTCCCAAATCGGATTCGGTTGCTACAACCGCTTTCATTAGGCTTGAGAGATTTGCTTCATTAGGTTCAGGGTTCCTTCCTGGGAAGAATCCATCAACTTGTGAATTCAAGGTAATCACTTCGCATCCTGCTTTCCTGAATACGATAGGTGAAAGTTCGGATCCTGCACCGCATGCACAGTCAATAACCACTTTAAGTCCAGGCTTAATGTCAACAATATCCAATAAGTCATCGATGTATTGCTTTTTGATTTCATCGTTATGGCTTATAATACCTATTTTGTCCCATTCCACTTTACCGAAATCTTGATTATAATAGATTTCCTCTATTTTCTCTTCCTGTTCTGGGGTATAAGCCATTCCGTTCTTATTCCAAAGCTTTATTCCATTGTACTGTGATGGGTTGTGAGATGCAGTAAGCATTATTCCTGCGTCAGCATCAAGTTTTAAAGTTGCATAACCTACAAGAGGGGTTGGCACCATACCTATCTTAACAACATCCACTCCATGTTCAATGAGTCCTGCGGTAATGGCCTGTTCCAACATTCTATTGGTGGTTCTGGTATCATAACCGATAACAACTTTTCCAGTGTTGTTTAAGTATTTAGCAAGTGATTTTCCTATTTTCAATGCTAGTTCTGAGTTAATCTCTGAACCGATTTTACCTCTGATTCCAGAAGTTCCAAATAGTTTTTTATTTGTCATGATTTAACTCCCTTTATCGAATTAAATGGTGAAATATAATCATCATTAGTTTATTGATTTTAAGCTCCGAATTTATGTGCATATCCCATTAAATCAGTCATGATATTCATCACATCAGCACCTCTGATTCTGCACATTCCACCTTTTGCAACAGCAAATTCATTGTATTCACAAACGTCATCCACTCTAACTTCAGGACCGTTGATTAAGATAGGGACTGGGTCTCCTGAATGGTTTTTAACTGAAATAGGTGTTGAATGGTCTGCAGTTAAGAATATATAGCAATCTTCCAATTTAAGGAGTTCGCTCATTACAACCTCGTCAACCTTTTCAATGAATTTCAATTTTTCCTCTGCATTACCATCGTGGCCTGCTTCATCTGCACCATCAATATTTATTAGGAAGAAGTCATGTTCACTATTGTTTACTTGGTCTAGGATTGTGTCTCTGATGTTTTCGAGGTTTGTGTCAGTTCCACCAGTAACATCTTCCATTTCAATGATGTCCATTCCTGCAAAGCGACCAATACCCATAATGAGCCCGGTTTCTGCAATGCATGCAGAGTTCACTTCATATTTGTCATTTATTGATTCAACTTCAGGAACTTCACCAGCACCACGAGGAATGATTATGTTTGCAGGTGCTTCACCGTCTTCTATTCTTTTGAGATTTACTGGATGGTCTTTAGTCATTTCATAAGATTTAATTACTAATTTGTTTAATAAGTCTGCAGTTTTTTCTGCTTCTGGACTTCCATCAAGAGCTTTAACTGTCTTAGGTTTGTTTCCTTCCACTTTAGGATCTGCATCGCTTACTTTACCGGATAATCCTTCTCCTCTAAGCACTAAAACTGCTCTGTGTCCAGTTGATTCCTTAAAGATGATTTCAATGTCTTCATAGCCTTCAATTTTCATTGTGTTCAAGGTTGCTATGATCTCATCGGTTCCTTCTCTAATTCTTCCTGCACGTCTATCTGTAATTATTCCATCTTCATCGGATGTTGAAAAGTTGCATCTGAATGCTATGTCTCCAGGAATAACATCTACGCCAACACCAACAGCTTCAAATGGGCCTCTTCCAGTGTATACTTCATATGGGTTGTAGCCTAAAATGGATAAGTGTGCTGTATCACTTCCTGGAATGATTCCAGGAGCAATTGAATCCATTAATCCGGTAATTCCTCTTTCTGCCATTTTGTCCATATTTGGAGTTTTAGCTGCTTGTAGTGTAGTTTGATTGTTAAGCTCTTTCAAAGGACGGCCTGCCATCCCATCCATAACCAATATTAATCCTTTCATATTTTCACCATCACAATAAATTGAAATAGAAATAAAGTTATTTATTTAATTTTTAATTTTTTATTAAAATTCTAATTTTTCATTAAAATTTTTATTTTCGATTTGAATAAATATCTGAATATTTAAAAAGTAATATTAAATCAATTAATATTTACTATTAATAAAATATATGAATTTATATGCTTATAAAATTTGTTTTTATTTTAGTGGATATTTTTTTAAAAAACTTGAAAAAGTAGTTGAAATTTTATTTGTATTAAGTAAAATTGAGAAAAAACTTAAAATATTAAATATTACTTTATAAAATATCTTTTAAAATATCTTTTAAAATATCTTTTAAATAAAAATTAAAAAAAGTTTTGAAAAAAAGAGTTAAAATGTTTAAAAAATGAAAAAATTAAAGTTTTTACATTACAGAAATGATACCAATGATTGCCCCACAGATGGTAGCAAGCAAGTTGACATGTTCATTGTTTATGTAATGTCTTCTCTCGAGAACTGCCCCAAGGATACTGTCAATAAAGCAACCTAAAGTTCCTGAGATAACTGAAATCTTAATAGCTATTAAAGGATCTGAAATGACCCCTAATAAGAATGAAGCAATTCCAATTATTCCTGCACCTACAATTGCTGCGGAAGTTCCTAAAATAGATATTGCACCATCAGTTCCAGGAGGCACTTTCTTGAAAGTGGTTATTAAGCGAGGTTCTTGAAGAACGCCTATTTCACTAGCTAATGTATCTGCTGTAGCTGTAGCAACTGCTCCAATGAATCCTCCTGCTAAAGGAAGATAATAGCTTCCAAATGCTGCCATTAGAAAAGCAACCAATCCATTTGAGATTACATTCTTTGCAGTTCTTGTCTTTTCATATTGTCCGATTTCCTTCTTGTATGGTTTTGAAAAGCGTGTGGCAAATATGCTTAAACCAAAGAACAGGACGATTAAAATGAACCATGGCACTCCTGCTGAAAAGATGATTGTAATTCCCATAAATATCATTATAAGGGAACCTAATAAGTCTAAGCTTTTTCTTTTATAGCTTATTCCACCTAAAATAAACAGAAGTATGACATATCCCCAATTTATTACAAATGCTTCATGCATAGAATCACTTCTATAAGTAATTATTAAGTTTAATTAATTTTATTTATTTAATTTATTTATTTTAATAAATTCTTTTTAAAAATTTATTCAAAAACTTAATTTAATTATTCTTAGTTATTATTTAGTTTCTAATTTTTATTAAATGTTTTTATTTATTTAATAAAATATTCTTCCTTATTTAAATAGTTTTTGCTTTTAATTGGCTTTTTTAAATAATAATTTGAGTAAAATCAGTTAAAAACATGTAAATATTGTTAAAAATAGTTTAAATTCAAAAAAATACTGTAAAATTAGGATATGAAAAATAGTTAAAATAGTAAATAAAAAAAGAAAATAAAATATTAGAAAATTTATTCTAATACTTTACTTTTGATGATTTCCACTCTTTTAAGAGGATAGATCTTTTTAGCTTTGTGGTAAATTTCAGAAGCTAATCTACCGTTTACAGAGTTTTCTACGAGTTCATCAAAGGTTTTTTCTGAAGCTACTTTAGTAACTAGTTCGTTAATGGTTTCTCTCATGTATTTTTGTTGGGAAGATTTTGCTCTTCTGGTAGTTACAGCTAATACATGGAGTTTTAATTTACGATCATCTTGGGTAGTTACGATAACAGGAGCATCGATTCTACTGGTTCCTCTTCTGATCATACTTCTTACGTAATCAGTAGTGGTTTTGTGTCCAGTGAATTTAGTGTTTGCGATGTTTCCGTTTACATCATTTACTTCAAATTGTAATTTGATGTATTGTTTAGAGAAGTCACCGGTTAATTCTCTCATGGTTACTTCTACAGTTCTTCCGTATACAAGTTCAGGGTCTCTTGCAGGGGTGGTACCGATTTCTTTGTCTCCGAATGCTACAGGAGTTTTAATGGTGTACCAAGATTTTTCTTTCCAAGTGTCACGTACTCTACGTCTTTGTTTCTTTGCCATTTATATCATTCCTCTCTATATTTTTGACGTAATTATTTTTTAGAATAATTGTATTTTGTTTTTATTTAAGATAAAACATAGCTATGGCTAAACTATAATATAATATAAAATAGGATAGAAATCTAGCTATGATATAAGTTTTTTTAAATCCAATGCTTATTGATCTCATGATGAATAATCATTAGATGAAATAAAAAATATAATATTAAAATCACAGGTCAATGGGCTCATGTCACTTTAGATATCTGAAGTGGCCTTATATCAAAAATAGATACAAAAATAGTTATAAAATTTGATTATAAGCTAATAATTTTTATAATCTATAATTTACCTGCTCTGGAATCAATCCATTTAAATTAAAATAATATCATAAAAGTTTTAAATAAGTTTAAAACCCGCCCATAAAGGTTATTGTTAGTTATGATTTTTATAGTATATAAATATTTTTAATATTATAATTTTTATCTAATTTTTATTTTTAGTGTATTTAGTTAATATTTTTGTGTATTTAGTTAATTTTTTATGCTATATTTATAAGATATATTTAACATATTTTTATTATACTCTAAAATATTTTTAAACATATCTTTATATATTTTTGAAAATATTTCAATATTCCAATTTGTTTCCAGTATATTTCTAGAAAATGTTTAAAAAATTTTCTTATTATTCTGGTTTAATACTAAAACATTTAAATAATATAAAAAATATAACGATTGTTATAAAACTTTTATGTTTCTATTAATTTGTTTTATAAAAAAAATGAAAGGAGGTAAAAAAATGTGTGAGATCTTTGGATTTAGTTCATCAAAGGAAGAAGAGCTTAATGATTATCTAAGAGAGTTTTATAGTCATTGTGAAGAACATCCTCACGGTTGGGGATTGGCTATTTTAGATTCAGATAAATACAGTGTATTCAAAGAGCCTGTAAAAGCCAGAAGCAGTGTCATGCTAGGAAATATTCTATTGAATCCGATTGTTTCTAAAAATGCTTTAGCACACATTCGCCTAGGCACTATTGGTGTGAAGGACTTTTACAATTGCCATCCTTTCGTTAAAAAAGACAATGCAGGTAGAAGATGGACTCTTATACATAATGGGACTGTTTTTGACTGCCCTGACTTATGTAAATACCGCACTGAGGAAGAGGGAGAAACAGACTCTGAAAGAATTCTTCTAGCTATTGTTGACTTGATAAACAAGTTTGAAGCATTTAAAGGTGAACCTTTAAGCTTGAAAGAAAGATTTGACATAGTTTCTGACTTGATAAGCTTTATGGCTTTATCTAATAAATTAAATCTAATTGTTTATGATGGTGAACAGATGTATGTTCACACAAATTATAGAAATTCCTTATGCTATTTGAAAACTGAAAATGGTGTTTTCTTTTCAACTCAAGCTTTAGATTCAAATGATTGGAAAGATGTGCCGTTAAATACTGTAATTTCCTTTTCAGATGGAGAATTATTATTTAAGGCAAAACCTCATTCATTTGAATATGTTGAAACTGAAGAGCAGCTTAAATTTATTGAGAATTTTGCCAGCACTTTAAATAGTGATGTTGAAGAGGAAAATGTGTGGTAATCATATTCATGTTTTCATGAATGTTTAGTGATGCCCATTATTTGGGATTTTGATGATTTATTGGAAAATTTAGATGTTTTAGAAATTAACATTATTCTTTTTTGGGAATAATTAAATTGGAATTGGAGTTGATTAAATGGTAGATGATGCAATTACAGATGAAATGATAAGGGAAAAGATCTGTCAGATGTTTCTGGAATCTACTAAAAAATCTAAAAAGGAGTATATTGGAATAGAAATTGAAGTTCCAATAATAAACCTTAATAAGGAAGCGGTGGATTTTGATATAGTTCATCGTGTAACTGAATCATTTAAGAATCATTTCAATTCTTTTGAAGTTGAAGGCATAGATTATGATGGCAATGTCTATGCTTTAAGAAATCGTGAAAACGATGATGTTGTATGTTATGACTGTTCCTATAACAATATTGAATTTGCAATGGGTAAGGAAGAGGACTTATTTACCATCAATGAAAGATTCAGTGAATATTACAGCTTCATCAAGGAAGAGTTTGAAAGGCATAATCACACATTGAGCGGTATGGGAATAAACCCTTATAGAAAATACAATAATGAAATTCCAATTCCAAGTGAAAGATACTTGATGCTTTATAATCATTTGAAGTCAGCAGACAATTATTCAGATTCATTGATGTATTTCCATGATTATCCTGGATACGGCATGTTCTCCAGTGCATCTCAGGTTCAATTGGATGTTCCATATGATGATTTGATTGAAAACATAAATGTATTCTCTAAATTGGAGCCGATTAAAGCGTTGATCTTTTCAAATTCAGTCCTTTTAGAGGATAATGAGGATTATGTTTGCTTTAGGGATAACCTATGGGAGTATAGCACTCATGGAATCAATCCTCATAATATTGGAATGTATGATATTGAATTTGACAGTATTCAAGAATTGGTTTCCTATCTTGAATCCTTAAACATTTACTGTGTAATGAGGGATGGAATTTACATTAATTTCCCTTCAATGCCTTTAAAGGATTATTTTAATAGTGATTCCATTGTAGGTGAATGCTATTGCAAAGGATCTTATAGGAACATTGAGTTTAAGCCATCTTTAGATGATATTGAATATCTAAGGGCATTTAAGTTTATTAATTTGACTTTTAGAGGAACCCTTGAGTATAGAAGTGTTTGCACTCAACCTATCAAGGACTCCATGTCTGTTGCAGCTTTTCATGTAGGCTTAAAAAATAAGACCAATGAACTGGAAAAGTTATTTTTTTACGCTCCAGTATTTCACGATTGTTATAACAGTACAGAGCTTCGTAAATTATTAATAAGGACTGAAATTCCAAGTTCAATCGATAAGGATGAATTGTATGGTCTTGCAAGAGATGTTTTGGATTTGGCAAAAGATGGATTGAAAGAAAGAGGTCTCGGTGAGGAAATCTTTTTAGAATCATTATACAAAAATGTAAATGAGAGAACAAATCCTGGAAAAAGGATATTGGATTCATTGAAAGAAGGAATAAGTTTAGAAAAAATCATTAAGGATTATGGTGATTTATAGGATAAAAGGTGTGATAAAATGGATAGGATATTCAATTTATCTCAATTGCATAAGAATGCAAGTTCAGAGGACTTAAAACAAGGCTCTTTTGGTATAGAGTGGGAAGGATTAAGAGTTCGTGAAAATGGAGAGCTCTCACTTAGTCCACACCCTGAAATATTTGGAAACAAATTATCAAATCCTTACATAACAACAGATTTCTCAGAAAGCCAAATAGAGATCATCACTCCAACATTTGATACAATCGATGAAGCCTTTTCATTCTTCTCATTCATGTCAGATTTGGTCAACAGCTCTTTGGATGATGATGAGTTCCTATGGTTCCAGTCATTGCCTTGCATCCTTCCGGATTCAAGCGAAATTCCAATTGCAAAATATAAAGGCAGAGAATTAGCAGAAGAGTCAATGGAATATAGAAAAGGATTGGCTAAAAAATATGGTCTTAGAAAGCAATTGATTTCAGGCATTCATTTTAACTTTTCATTTAAGGAAGAACTGATAGAAAAATTATATGAGAATTTGGATATCAGTGAGATTGAGAGTGATGAGGATTCAAGGATTTCCTATAAGGAATTTAAGAATAGGCTTTATCTAAAGATATCAAGAAATTACATTCGTTATGTTTGGCTTATAATTTACCTTACAGGATGTTCTGTTGCAGCTCACAATACCTTCACTCCAGAATGTACAAAATTGATGGAAAATAGCGATAATCGTGGAGGGGTTTATAGTGAAAGGGGCCCTTCATTCAGGAATGCATCATGTGGGTATAAGAATTTAGAGCATTTATATCCTAGTTACAATTCTGTAGATGAATTTGCTAGGGATGTTCAGTCTTTCATTGATGAAGGCCATTTATCCCAAGCTAAGGAGTTATATACTCAAATCAGATTAAAGCCTAAAGATCCAAGTGACCTTCTTTCATCTTTAAGAAATGATGGAATTCAGTATCTTGAAGTGAGAACTTTAGACATCAACCCATTTTATAAATGCGGTTTAATAAAAAAAGACATGGATTTCCTTCATTTGTTCCTCATTTATACCTTGATTGCTGAAGAATCAGATTATGAAAATTGGCAAGAAGAAGCTCTTTACAATGAGGAAATGACTGCTGAAGCTGCATATGATTATAATATGAAATTGCTTAAAGATGGTGAGGAAATCAGTTTGGAAGAGTGGGGATTGAGAATTCTTGATGAAATTGATGATATGTGCAGAACATTAGGAATTGGCAGTCGTTCACTTATTGATTCAATGAGGCAAAGGATTGTAGATCCTTCCTTGACATATGGAAAGGGTCTCATTAGATTGATTAAAGAAGAAGGTTATATCGATAGCCAAATAAAATTGTCTAAAATCAATAAGATAACAAGCAAGTATCTTTTGGAAAATACAGACTTGTTGGATGATGAACGGTTTAAGGATTATGTTCCTATTGCTCTTCAAGGGGCTGAAAAATAGTTCTTTAATATTTAATTTTTATTTTTTTAATCAGAATTTAAATTTCTATTTTTAATCTCTATTTTTATTTTTTATTTTTTAATTTTTTCTCTTAATTTATTTTCTAAACTTAACTCCTACATTGAATGCATCAGCTATTTTGTCTCCAACTTCAAGATAGTCATATAAAACATCATCATAAACTATTGGATTAAGCAATTTCAAATCAACTTTTCCCTTTTCTCCTATTACGTCTTCATCTGCTTGAATGTTTACAATTTCTCCAGTTATTTGAGTATGGCTGCCCACTTCAACAATATTCATGACTTTACATTCAACTGATACTTTCATTTCATTTATTATTGGTGCATTGACTTCTTTAGCTTTAGTTGTAGTGAAACCTACCTTCTCAAGCTTATCCACATCGTATCCTGATGCCATTCCAATGTAATCTGTTTCTGCAACTTGGTCTACTGTTGGGAAACCTAAAACAAACTCCTCTTTTTCCAATATGCTTTTAAGTGTTTTTCGCTTGGCGGTTGAATTGATTGCAATCATCACTGCTGGAGGGTGATGGCTACACATTGCAGCAAATGCAAGTGTGCATGCATCTGCTTTTCCATTTTCATCATAAGCAGAGGCAATAACTGCAGGAGAGGGATACATCATTGCCCTTGGTTTTAAATTAACTTTTTTAGACATTTTAACCCCAATTAATAATTTAGATTTTAATGTTTTTCATGAAATTGACATGGTCTATGTATTTTCTTAAAACCTCTTCAACGGTTCCTTCATCCTTTACCAATTTCAAGCCTGCATCTTCTGCATAGATTGCTGCTTTAGGTCCGAACTGTTCGCATATTGCCACTTCACAGTCTTTGATGGCTTCAATGATTTTCGGATTTTGATGTTTCATATCTGCTTCAATTTCAACATTTCTTTGCTCTATAAAGTTGAATTCATCTGCTTCCTCATCATATTCATAAACATACAATGATCTTGCTTTTCCAAAGTGCAAATCTACATTTTCTCCATTAGTTGAAGCAACAGCTATTCTCATGTTAGTCACCATTTTACTTTTTTTCTTTTCTTCTAATTATAATAAATAAGAGTTATTCCTCTTTCCAATTGTTGTAAATCAAGGATTCTATATTCTGGTTATCGTCAGGGTATGTGTTCTGATTCATAATGATGAACAATTCATCAGCATATTTCAATTCCAAATCCTCATCTGGAATCAAGGTGTTTCCGCTTCTTACAACAGATACGACCATAGCGGATTTAGGAATAGGAAGTTCCCATATTTTTGTTCCTATCAATGCACAGTCCATCGGAACAACATACTCTTCCAAGACGCTTTTTGTCTTATCAAAGTCAATTCCCTTATTCTTCTTCAAGAGTCTCATAAGCAATGTTTCATAGATTGGATCATTTCCAAGAATTGTTGGAATGATATATGCAAGTATTGTCACTACAATCATTGCAACAAGTGAGTTTGTGACTCCAGTCATCTCCGCAATCAATACAACTGCGGTTATAGGGGTCCTAACGGAACTTGCAAACATTGCAGCCATTGAAATCATGATGAACTTATATGAAATCATTGGGTCCAATCCAAAAATTGGAATGACAATTGCACTGAATATTGCACCGATATATGCTCCAATAACAAGAACTGGATAGAATATTCCTCCAGGTGCACTTGAACCGAAACAGAAAATCAAAAGAAGGTATTTTCCAATCAAAAGAACAATAAGTATTGACAATGGAGGCAAAGTATATTCTATCAAATGCATCATGGAGTATCCTCCACCAAGAACATTAGGTAAGACCAAACCAACTGCTCCTGTTATGAGGAATACGATGATGTATTTCACTTCCAATGGGAGGAAACTCAATTTCTCCCACATTTCAGAAGCCTTAATCATTCCTACATTGTAAATGTAGCCTAAGATTCCAACAATGATTCCTAAAATAATCAATAGGTAAAAATATTTTAAAGGAAGATTCAATGATGTGAATGGAAATATTGGGCTTTGTCCAAAGAATATTTTTGATACCAGATCTGCTACAACAGCTGAAACCAATCCTACAATAACGATGGACCTGTCAAATCCCTTATTGATTTCCTCTAATGTGAAAATGAATCCTGCAAGAGGGGCACTGAATGTAGCTGCAAGCCCTGCTCCACTTCCACATACTAAAAGACGTTTTTCATCTGTTTTGCTGTTTGGGAGATATTTTGAAACACCTTTAGCAGCCATTGCTCCCAATTGTACAGATGGCCCTTCTCTTCCTAAGGAGAGCCCTCCAAGTGCTGTAAGGGTTCCTCCAAGAAACTTGGCAATCAATGTCTTCCACCAGCATACATCAAAGTATCCCTTAACTTCACCCATCACTATAGGGATTCCGCTTCCTAAACTGTCGGGATCCCATTTCATTAATAGGGCGGTGATGAATCCCATGAGTGCAAGTATTGCAAACCATGCAACTGTTAATAGGAAGTCTCCTTGTATGTACTTTAAGGTGGAAAATAGGATGTTTTCGCTGTTGTCCAATCCGAATCTGTATAGTGATACAACCAATCCTGAGAATAAACCGATTAGAACAGCTTCTATAATCAGTTTGATGTAATATCTTGAATCCTCTACATTCAAACCCAATGTTTGCTTAATCATTTTCATGGTTTAACCTCAGTTTAATTCATTTCATCAAATCTTCTTTTCTTGTAAATTTAATTGTTAATTCTATGAATAAATTAATGAATAAAATCAATTTTATCTTGTAATTCCACCGAATCCTTTAATTAGTTTTTCACATTCTTCAAGAGACTCTTTGTTTAATGATTGGATTGAAAAGGTGTAACTGATTTCATCTTCTTTTATAGGTTCGCCTTTGTAAATGTCAATTATTTCCACATCAACAACATCATCAACTCTTTTTAAAGTGTCTTTGATGATGTGAGGATTTGATTTTCTCCTGAAGAGTGCGCTAAGGTCTCTTGTGTGTATTTTCTGATTCTTGACTTTCCAATTGAAGAGTTCCTCTTCATCCAGCATTTTAGCATTGGAAACCTTTAGCTTTTTGACCTTTCCGTTTTCATCTTCCAAATAGACGAAATCCAAATCAATTTCCTTGATTTTTCCAACATGGATCTTATCTGAATAAATGTGCTTAAGCCCTACTTCCTGTCCAATGGATTGCATTAATATATTGTATTCTTGGGTAAGGGCATTTATTGCCTTATCACTTCTACCTAAAGCCGCTTGAATGTCTCCCATATGCTTTGTTGCCCTAAGAGCTATCTCAACAAACTCATCTTCATCCTCATTTGTCAATGCTTCTTTCAATTCGCTTATGGAATCAAAAAGGGCTTGTCTGATCTTTTCTCCACGCTTGTTTTCATGTTGGATTGAGTATGTAAGATATGGATTTTGGGATACTATTCTAGCTATTGTATCAATCATCAAATTGTAAATTGGACTTTCATAGTTTTCGGTATCCTTAATGTCGATTTGAAGTTTTTCAATAGCTGAAGCTGTAGAGATATATGAAAAGTGAGTCAAGACCTGTACAATTCCCATCATGTCATCGTGATGTTCTGGAGTTGTTTCCACGATTCTCATTCCCTTGTCTTCAAGGAACTTGTAGACTTTAGGGTACCAGTTTCCCTTTTCAATTGGTGTAAGTACTATGATTTGCCCTTTCAAATCGGTGGTTCTTGGACCAAAGACTGGGTGAGTGGGAATGAATTCAACCCCTTCAGCAAGGCATTCCTTCATTTTACGACTAGGCCCCTCTTTTACGGATGTCACATCAAGCATTAATGAACCTTCTTTCATAAATGGTCCTAATTCCTCTATAACTGATTCAGTGCTTGAAATAGGAACGGAAATAATCACGATATCGCTATCTTGAACAATTTTCTTATTGTTGTCGCTATATTTTATTCCAAGTTCCTCACCGACTTGCTTTCCGGTAATGGAGTCTCTTCCTGTAATTGTAACATCGAAGTCAAAGTCCTTCATATACCATGCAATGGTTCTTCCTAAACCTCGTGTTCCTCCAATAATTCCAATTTTCATTTTATTAGCTCTATTAGTTTTGTTTTAGAAATTGATAAAAATAATTTTCATTGATTTTGATAAACTTATTTGATAAATTTATTTTGATAATTATTTTTCAAAATTACTTAATTTTATATATTACCAATATTCATATTTTATATTGTTATAATAATTATATAACTATTGAGTTTTTTATAATTTTTGATTAATTTTAATGAGAATTTTTAAGAAATTTATAATTTTCGTATGCTTTAATTGAGGTTTATTCATGAAAATAACTTATCAAGATAGAAAGAAAGGAATTATCGAACTTCTTCCTGAAACTTTAGATGACTTATGGCATCTGTCTCACATAATCGCCGAGGGAGATACTGTATACTCTAAGACAACAAGAAGGATTCAGGACAATACTGGAGATAAGTTAAGAAGTGATAGGGGAGTTAAAAAGACCTTTACTTTAGGTGTTTCTGTAGAAGATGTAAGCTTTCACATATTTACCGGAAAGCTTAGGATAATCGGTTCAATCATTAAAGGCCCTGAAGACTTGATTCCTCTTGGATCTCATCATACAATTGAAGCCAAATTGAACACTCCCATTAAGATATTTAAGGAACATTGGTCTGGCTATGCATTGAAGAGAATCAACCAAGCCATTGAAGCTTCCAAGAAACTTTCTGCCATCATTGTTGTATTGGAAGATGATGTAGCGGACTTCGGTTTGATGAGGCAATTTGGCATAGAATATTATGGGCCAGTTATGGGAAATGTTTCCGGAAAAAGGATAATTGATAAGAATAGGGCTAAGAATATTGAGAAATTCTATCAAAAGATTGTGGATTATATTCTCAAGTTTGACAATATTCAGACCATAGTTTTGGCAGGTCCTGGATTCTATAAGAATGATTTCTTAAAGTATCTTGAGTTGAAGCATAAGGATTTGGCTAAAAAGTCTATAGTTGAAGCCACTGGATCCGGTGGAAGAGTGGGAATCAATGAGGTTCTTAAGAAGGGAACAGTTGAAAAATTGGCTGCTGAAAATAGGGTCGCCTTTGAAATTTCCGCAATTAATGAAATCCTTCAGGAAATAGCAAAATCTTCCAATTTAGTTGTTTATGGTAAAAAGCAAGTTAAAGAGGCTATCGATTTAGGGGCTATTGAAAAGCTATTGGTTTTGGATAATCTAATCAGAAGTGAAGACCTTGAGGAATCCATGGATATGGTTGAAAACATGTCTGGTGAAGTTTTAGTCATAAGCAGCCAGCATGAAGGTGGAAAACAGCTTGAGGGATTAGGTGGTATGGCTGCTATCTTAAGATACTCCATTAACTGATTGGTTAATTATCAATAATTCATTGAAATCATTTTTCATTATTTTTCTAAACCGCTATTTTTTAGACTTTTTAAAATAGATTTTAACCAATATCTAAAAACTTAACATTATATATAATAAAAATTATAAAAATACTAATATTACATTAAAAAATTAAAGGAAAAAATTAAAGGATTTTAAACATGTTTTTAGAATTATTATTTGTATTTATTGCAACATTTTTAGGAACTGGGGCATTGAATATCATATTCCGTTTCTTAGGCAAAAGAGGTTATATGGGAAATCTATATGAGCCAGTGCGTGGAGGTACTCCTCGTGGGATTGGTATAGTTCCATTTATTGTAATTAGCCTATTCTTGCCTGCAGGATATAACAATCTTGTTTTAGTTATGGGATTATGTGCTCTTGTCGATGATGTGATAGGTAGAAGAAGAATCGCTAACTTGCCTATTGAAATAGGACAGCTTGCAAGAGGAATAGGTATGTTATGCGTTATTGGATTAGGTTATCCTCTTATGGGCATTTCTTCTATTTTAGTTGCTTTAATGATTCAGCCTATGAACATTGCAGATATGCAACCGGGATCTGCAGTAAGTGTAGTTATTATAATGAGCTTCTTTACAATCCTTGCTACCTTGATTTTAGGTGTAGCTCCTGTAGCACAGATTCCTGCATATTATGTTCCATTGCTCACTTTAGTTACATGCATAGCATATGCTCCTTTAGACTATTCAGGAAAAATCATGTTAGGTGAAGTGGGAAACCATACCTTTGCAATAGCTTTAGGAATAAGCTTTTACATTCTTGGAGGATTTGTAGGAACCTTAATATTGTTCATAGTAACTACTGCATTGATTGCATACATTAGAAGAAGAAACTTATCTAGATTCCTTATTAATAAATTGCATATAAGCAATCCAACTTTCGGTGATTTGTTTATGGATGTCTTAACAGGCGGAGGTTTAGGTGATTTATTCAGAAAAATCATTCTTGGTGAACGTCAGCAAGTTGTCACTGACAATTTATTAATTTCACTTGGATTTAGAAGATTGCTTTACAATCCATATTCCCCTAATCTAGAAAGAGTAATTGAAAAGGATGTTAGAACAAAACCGACTGATTTAAGAAAGTTAAGCTAATTATTATGTTCTATTGAATTGATTGAATTTTTTAATTCATTATTTTTATTATGGTGGTCTTATGAGTGATATTTTTGAAGTCATTAAAAATCGTAGAAGCGTAAGAGCTTACAAAGATGAGCAAATTGAAGATGAGCAAATTGAACAAATTTTGGAAGCCGCTATTATGGCTCCTACTGCAAGAGGAGAAGCTCCATGGCATTTCACTGTAGTTCAAAACAAGGAAACCCTTGCAGATATAAATGATTCTGTACTCCATATCTTATCCAATTCAGGTGATGAGTTCCTTGAAGCAATTGCTGAATCTGGTGTTAATGTTATGCACAATGCTCCAACAGTTGTATTTGTATCCGCTAAATCAGATGCAACAAATATGCAAGCAGACTGTTCTGCAGCTATTGAAAACATGCTTCTTGCAGCAGAAGGATTGGATATCGGGTCCTGTTGGTTAGGTCTTGTAGCTATTTACTTCAGTGTTGAAGAAAACTTGAAAAAGCTTCACATTCCTGAAGGATACACTCCTTTGTATGGTGTTGCTTTAGGTAAAAAGGTAGAGCCAAATGAACCAAACCCACGTAAGGATGTATTCGTTAATTGGGTAAAATAAGATTTAATAATTTTTTATTAAATTTTTATTTATTTTTTATTTTTAATTTATTTATAAACTATTTTTAAAAAAAGAAGCATTGATAAGATAGATTATCTTATCAATTTATATGTTTAAACTAATTTTTTCCTGTTTTTTCTATTTTTTCTATTTTTTCTATTTTTATCTACATGATCTTTAAGATTTTATAATAAGCGTCTGTAGATGGATGAACTTCAAGGAAGTCATCGAAATCCTCTTTTGTTATTCCCAGATTCATGAGGAATGCAAGATAAGCAGTATCATCAATTGAGGATGGGGATATTTGACTTGCTCTCACTATCTCTTCTGTTTCTGTATTTAATGAAACCTTAGTAAGTCCAGTTTCTCCTCTTAGGATTCTCCAGAATGCATGAGGGCCTCCAAGACCTGGAATGATTACATCTTCAACATTTACGTTGTCATTGCCTTCAGATTTTGATGCTTTTTGAGTGAAGCTCACATCCAAATCCAATGTCAATGATTGCGGAACGATTATATCATCAAACTTATTCAAGTATCCTGCCATGTTTCTTGCTGCTGAGATTCCCTCTTTTCTTGCATATGGAGTAAGGGTGATTCCTCCTGTAACGTCTCCTGCTGCATAGATATTTGGATTTGAGGTTTGGAAGAATTCATTCACCTTAATTGACCCATCTTCATTTAATTCAACAATGTCTGCAACTATTTCTGAGTTAGGTACTCTTCCAGTAGCTATTAAGGTTTTTCCTTCAAACTCTCCCTTGTCAGTTATGATGGAGTTTTCAGTGATTTCCAAAACATTGGTGTTCTCGTGTATATCCACTTCATCAATGAGCTTGTTAACTACATAAGATTTGATTTCCGGTTCCAAATCCTTTAGGATTTCACTTCTTGCAATAATCTTTACTTCACTGCCAAAACTTGAGAAAAGGTTTGACAATTCTGTAGCAATTATTCCTCCACCAACTATGTTCAATTTACTTGGAACTTCCTCTAAGGAAAGTACATCGCTGCTTGTCAAAGCATATTTTGCTCCATCGATATTTGGAATAAATGGTCTTGCACCAGTAGCTATCAAAAGATTTTCTGCCTCGTATATATTATAATCCTTATTTTTCACATTTTCTCTTTGAAGTTCATTGTCATTGTCCAATTTTACCTTAACTATGATCTTATCCTCATCATTTATTTCCACACTTGCTTCCCCATAGATGACATTATTGTTCACGCTTTCATTTTCTTCCTGGTTAAGTCTGCGAAGCATGAGTTGGGTCTTTTTGATGTTGTCACATGCGGATTTGTAATCCAAGCTTATGTTTCCATCGATGAAACCGATTTCATTATACCTTTTGAAGCTTTTTATGAAACGGCTGATGTCAGTAAGTGCACATACAACCATGCATCCTTCATTAAGACAGGTTCCTGCAATGTATTTCTTTTCAATAAGAAGAGTTTCCTCTCCCAATTTCCCAAGTTCAAATGATCCAAGTCTTCCTGCAGGGCCTGCTCCAATAACAATGTTTTTAAATTTTTTTATTACTTCCATACTATCCCTTGAATTTTTTTTTAAATTATTTGGTTTTATTAAGTCAGTATCAATTATTAAAATTAATAAATTAATTAATTAATTTTAGTATGTTTATTTTATTATAAAAAGTTATTAATTTATTTTTAAAACTTGATATATCCACATTTTTTAAAACAACACCAGGAGCTTTAATAATTAAATCGTATTCTTTATGATGTTTTTTTATGTAGTTTTTAACTTTAGAAGTAAAAGTATTTTCAGCACCAAAATAACAATCTTTTAGAAAAGTTGCATTGAATTGGATGTTGTTTTCATCGTAAAAATCTTTTGGTCTATCACTTGCTGCAGTTCTTTCAAAAAGAACATCTAAATCGATTAATTTTGATAGCTCATTAAAAATCTTTACTTTATATGGGGCAGGATGATTAAATACAATTAAAACTTTCACCCTTTCATTATACTTGCT
>NZ_CALDKF010000089.1 GCF_937898925.1 uncultured Methanobrevibacter sp. | reverse complement strand
ATTCCTTCATGGTTTTCATCAATGATAATGTAACAGTTTGCCTCTACCATTGACCTAATTATACCAGAACCTCTATTCAATACATGATGAACACCATTATCATCAGCTACTGCACGAATATAATCTGTTCTTCCAAGAGATGAAGGTATTTTGGTTTTGGATACCCTATTAATCACTTTATGGGAATAATCGAGCCCTTGCATTTTAAAGAGATAATGCCTTGCAATTATATCAAATTGACCCATAGCAGCTACAGGTTGACCTGAAAGCATAAACACTTGGGTTCCATTGACTATACCTGCACCAACAGGCTTTCCTGGCCTCATTGCAACACCATGGAATAGGACTTCCCCTAATTCCTCAACCGCTTCAATGACTACATCCCCTTTGCTGATAGCGGTTCCACCTGTGGTGATTACCACATCATATTCCTTGGTTGCCTTATCAATAGCTTCCTTAACCCCTTCAAAATCATCTGCACCATGTTCTATTTCTACTATAGCTCCAGCACTCCTAATCAATGCTGCGATGGTAAATTGATTGGAATTGATGATTTTAGCCTTGTCAAGCTCTGGAGAAGGTTCAACCAATTCATTCCCGGTTATTAGCAGCTTGACTCTTGGCTTTTTGTAAACTTCAACTTCACTGTGTCCTGCTGAAGCAATCAAGCCCATCTCTTGCGGTCTGATTAAAACATTCTCCCCTAACAATTCATCTCCTTCAGCAATGTCTTCAGCCTTTGGAGAGATGTTTTCACCAGGAGTCACTTGTGAATGGATCTCTAAATTATCACCGTCTTCATAGGTGAATTCCTTCATTAAAACAGCATTTGCACCATTTGGAATCGGTGCACCAGTTGCTATTACAATAGCTTCTCCATTGGATAATGTTTTTTCTGAAAAGTCCCCTGCTCCAATCCTATCAATGATCTTTAATTCTTTAATGACATTATTGGAAGCACCAAAGGTATCCTCTGCAATCACTGCATATCCATCCATTGCAGATTTGTCAAATGGAGGGGAGTTATGAAAAGAGGAAATGGAATGGGCTAAAACTCTTCCTTGAGAATCTTTCAAATGAATCTTTTCTGTATCCATAAGCTTTTGATTCTCATCAATTTTAGCTAAAGCGTCTCCCAATGGAATTAAATTTGATATAAACTTCATGTTATCGTCCAAAAAATAAATTAATAAACTAATAAATAAACTAATAAAATAAATAAGATTAAATTTTTAATAAAAAAATAAAAGAAATGATAAATATTATAAATTAAGCCATATACTTTTCAATGACACCATGATAAGCATCATCCAAGTCAGCTACAGCTAAATCTACAATGGTTTCATCATCTTTCTTAATGACTAATGAATCTCCCTTGACTTCACCGATAATTGCAGCATCCACATCAATGGAATCGAGTATTTCATCTGCCTTATCAGCACTTACAGTTATGATAAATCTTGCATGGGATTCTGAGAACAACAAGTTATTGTCGCTAATGCCTTCTTCAGCTGGAACCTTGCTAATGTCCACTTCACAACCAAGTTTGCCGCTCATAGCCATTTCAGACAATGCAATAGCTATTCCACCAGCGGATACATCGTGGGTAGCGGTTATTGCAAGTTCATCTTCGCCTTCAAGGAATTTTACATAATCCCCATCATTTTCAATCAAGTCAAGAATGGTGTTTGCAGATGCCAATTCATCATCAATCCTGATTTTAGGAGCATCCCCTTGTTCAAGAGAATGTACCGCTCTATGGTATTCGGAACCTTCAACTTCATCATAAGTCTTACCGATAATGATGATTTTATCTCCTTCTTCCTTGAATGGGAGTGTTCTGATGCTTGAAAGCTTTTCAACACCGATTACCCCTACTGCAGGGGTTGGGTTGATTTTAATACCTTCTGTTTCATTGTAGAAACTTACATTTCCACTTATTACCGGAGCTTCGAATTTCTCTGCAATGTCAGACATTCCCTTAATGCACTCCTTGAATTGCCAAAGGATTTCAGGAGTTTCTGGGTTACCGAAGTTTAAGCAATCTACAACAGCATAAGGTTTTGCACCCATTGAAACCACATTACGGATTGCTTCCGCTACACTTCCTGCTCCACCATCGTATGGAGTCAATTTAGTGTGGATTGTATTTGAATCAGCGGTAATTGCAACAGCGGTTTCATCATCAATTTGCAATACAGCTGCATCATCACCAGGTTTTACAACAGTTCTGGTTTGAACTTCATGGTCATATTGCTTGTAAACCCATTCCTTGCTTGCAATGTTAGGGGAGGACAACACTTTAATCAATGATTCATCTATTGGGCCATCTACCACTTCAACCAAATCAGTTGGTTTAGCAGGCTCTCTCATTTCCCTATCAAGTGAAGGTGGGTCTGCTAAAAGGATAGTTGGAACATCACATAATGTTTGGAGTTCCACTTCTGCATCGAAATCCTTTACAACCATATGGTTTCCATCAGTTACTTCACCGATCACTGCAGAAGGGATTTCGTGCTTGTCACAGATAGCTTGAGCCAATTCAACATCTTTAGGGTTAATGACAAAAATCATACGTTCTTGTGATTCTGAAAGCATAATTTCATAAGGGGTCATTCCCTCTTCACGAAGAGGAATAGCCCTAAGGTCTACAACTGCACCGTTTCCAGACTTGTCCACAAGTTCTGAAACACAGCAGGTAAGACCTCCACCACCTAAATCCTTTACACCGGAACAATCGATTTTTTCAAGGATTTCAAGTGAAGCTTCAAGCACTCTCTTTTTGGTGAATGGATCTGCCACTTGCACAGCAGGACGGTCTTCAGTTTCAGAGTTGGAGGTTAACTCTTCAGATGCAAAGGTTACTCCATGAATACCATCTCTACCAGTGGTTCCACCCATAAGCAAGAAGACATCTCCAATGTTTGGAGCAACTGCCATTACGATTTCATCCTTTTTAACAAGCCCTGCACACAATACGTTTACAAGAGGGTTTGTTCTGAAGGATTCGTCAAATTCAATCTCACCAGCAACAGTTGGAACACCTACCCTATTACCATAGTCAGATATTCCTTCAACAACATGCTCAAACAAGTATCTTGACTTTTGGTCTTCAAGTGGACCGAAACGTAAGCTGTCTAGAAGTGCAATCGGCATTGCACCCATAGAAATGATATCTCTTAGGATTCCTCCAATACCAGTACCTGCTCCACCGTAAGGTTCAATAGCTGAAGGGTGATTATGACTTTCCATACCTACAGCAAGAGCGTACTCATCTGTAATGGATACAAGACCTGCATCGTCTCCAGGACCTAAAACTATGTTTTCTCCTTCAGTAGGGAACAATTTTAAAATTGGCCTACTACTTTTGTATGAACAGTGTTCAGAGAACATTACGTCTAACATTCCCTCTTCCAATTCGTTCATTTCTCTTTTGAGAATTCCTTCAATATATTTTACTTCAGAATCTGTTAAAGTCATAAAAACACCTTAGATAAGTTTAACAACAGAAATAATCACTTTGTTATCTTCAATAATCCATTCTTTTGAATATTCAATGGAAATATCATCATCAACATTCTCTTCTGTACCTTTAAGTGTACAGATTTCACAAGCTTCACCATCAAATATTACAAGTGACTTAGCCCTTACCTCTTCACTTATTAAATCGGATTGCTTTTCAACCAATTCCTTGAATTCAGCATTGGTATTTACCATAACGCCGATATTGGCTTCAACATCCAAGTCCATGTCCTTTCTCATGTCTTGGATTCTTCTAATAAGTTCACGAGCCATAGCTTCAGATAAGATTTCTGGAGTGATTTTAGTATTCACGAATACATTTCCTCCAGCAAATTCTGCACTTACAACATCATCAGGAAGCTCAGTTTCATAAAGAACATCATCAACTGAGAGTTCAATTTCTTTTAAATTGCCTTCTCTATCTTCTCCTCTCACTACATACTTGCCAGTAGAGTCCAAGCTATCCTTAATGGAATTTCCTGTTCCATCGGCTTTAGCTTGTGCGAAGAATTTTTGTACAATGCCCATATCTCCCTTAAGTCTTGGACCTAAGGTCTTGAGATTAGGTTTTGCAATGAATGTGAGGTTTTCAAATTCAGTAGCTGTAATGACTTCTTTTGTATTTGATTGATCTTTAATAATGTCTTCAAGTGAGGATATGCTTTCCAAGATTTCCTCATCCTGTGATACGACAGTTATATCACTTACAGGCCATCTTAACTTGTATCTTGCAACATCCCTTGCTCTTGCAGATGCTTCGATAACATCTCTCACATTATCCATTTTAGCTTCAAGTTCCTTATCGATTAAGGATTCATCATACATCCAATCATCCATATGAACACTTTCTGCAGCATCAGCATTCAAGTTTTTAACCAAGTTTTCATATACCTCTTCAGATAAGTGAGGGGTAATTGGAGCCATTAAATGGATTAAGGTATTGAGTGTAGTGTAAAGTGAATAGTATGCGCCTAACTTGTCTGGGTCATCGCTTTCCACCCAAGTCCTTCCTCTAATCAATCTTACATACCATCTGCTTAAGTCTTCAAGTATGAAGTTGTTTATTGCTCTTGTAGCTAAGTGGAAGTGCACATCATTGATTGCTTCACCCACTTCTTTTGCAAGGGAATTTACACGGGATAAGATCCATTTGTCCTCATTTCTTAAAGTGACATTTGCATCAGGACCGTCAACTATGCATTTTGCAGGGTCGAATTCGTCAAGAGCCATATAAGTGGTTGAGAACACATATACGTTCCAGAAGATATTGAACATCTTTTTGACATTGTTCAATTCATCCCATACGAACTTAAGGTCATCCCATGGCTTACAAGTCCATAAAAGGTAGAATCTGAGTACATCTGCACCGTATTTCTCAATGACTTCCTCAGGTTGAACTACATTTCCTAAGGATTTACTCATCTTTTTACCTTCTTCGTCCAATACGAATCCGTGCATTAAAACCTTGTTATATGGAGCTTGGTCCAAAGCGATTACACCAGTTCCTAATTGGGAATAGAACCATCCTCTGGTTTGGTCGTGTCCTTCACAAATAAAGTCATAAGGATACCATTTATTAAACATTTCCTCTTCACGAGGGTAGTATAAAGCTGCCCAACCTGCTACTCCTGAGTCAATCCATACATCCAATACATCAGGAATACGTTTCATAGGTGAATCGCAGCCACAATCACATTTAATCAATACGTCATCAACATAAGGTCTGTGTACTAAATCTTCATCACTTGCAGTGATTTCATTGATTGATTCATTTTTAAGCTCTTCAACTGAACCGATTACCTTGATTTCACCACAATCAGGACAAATCCAAATAGGTATCGGAATACCCCAGTACCTTTGTCTTGAAATGGTCCAGTCCTTAGCGTTAGCTACCCAATCATGGAATCTTCCTTCACCAGCCCATTTAGGTACCCATTCAACTCTATCAATTTCAGATAGCATCTTTTCCTTGATTTCAGGCACTTTAATGAACCATTGTTCAGTAGCTAAGTAAATAATAGGAGTCTTACATCTCCAACAGACACCATATCTGTGGTTGATTGTATCATGCTTAAACATTAAATCTTGAGCAATTAAATCTGCAATAATGGTGTCATTCAAGTCTTTGGTAAAGCCTTCAGCATAGATACCACCATCTTCGGTGAAACATCCTGCTTCATCCACTGGACAGTGTATAGGAAGTCCTACTTTTTGACCGATTTCAAAGTCCTCAGGACCGTGTCCAGGCGCAGTGTGTACAAAACCGGTACCTTCACCTAACTCTACATGGTCTCCATGGAAAGTGGAATGAACTAAACTGTTTTCCGCTTCAATTTCCATTTGTTTTGGTACTTGTTCTGCTAAAGGATAAACATAAGACAAACCTAAAAGTTCAGACCCTTTTACGGTTTTGATGATTTCATACATCACTTCTTTCTCTTCCTCAATGATGTATTTCTTTTCTTTAGACTCTTCATCTTCAGGATCATATTTAGGATTTGGCAATTTGTTTTTGTGAATAACTTCAATTGGACCTAAAACAGTTTCCAATAGCTCTTTTGCTATGATGAGGATTTCTTCTCCACTTTCATTCAATCTTTCATCTACCTTTACGAAAGAATAATCGAATTCTTCATTCAAACAAATAGCTAAGTTTCCAGGAAGTGTCCAAGGAGTGGTTGTCCATACAAGGAAAGACTGTTTCAAATCAGCATAATCTCCATCTGTGATTAATTTTTCCTTAAGTGGGAAACGTACATAAATGGAAGGGTCATCTCCTTCAGTATAGTCAATTTCAGCTGCAGCAAGTGCAGTTTGACAGTGAGGACACCAGCTGATTACCCTTTGGTCACGGGTAAGCAAGTTCTTTTCATGAGTTTTCTTCAATGTCCACCAAGCGGATTCCATATATTTAGGATCCAAGGTCATATAAGGGTTGTCCCAATCCATCCAAACTCCTAAGCTTTTGAATTGCTCAGTCATTGCAACCTTATTTTCCATTGCAAATTCCTTACATTTGTCGATAAAGTTGTCAATACCGTATTTTTCCTCAATTTCCTGTTTGGATTCAATGCCTAACAATTGCTCTACCTTATGTTCGATAGGCAATCCGTGGGTATCCCATCCAGCTTGTCTTCTTAAAGAAAATCCATTCATGGACTTGTAACGCAATAAGGTGTCCTTGATAACCTTATTCCAGGTAGTTCCTAAATGGATTTTTCCACTACAATATGGAGGCCCATCTAAAAAGGAATATTGTGGACCATTTGCTCGCAATTTATTTGTTTTTTCATAAATATCAGAATCTGCCCA
Source organism: uncultured Methanobrevibacter sp. (assembly GCF_937898925.1). Classification (GTDB taxonomy): domain Archaea; phylum Methanobacteriota; class Methanobacteria; order Methanobacteriales; family Methanobacteriaceae; genus Methanobrevibacter. The sequence goes on along the minus strand of NZ_CALDKF010000089.1, from coordinate 5,055 downwards.
AAAGTTTTGGACCTTTTCCTCTATTTTTTTAAAGTCATAGTTTTTCTCTGCCTCTTTTAACGGCATATCGATTCTCCTAATAAATGTGATTTTTTAAATTTATTAAAATGGTAAATCTTATAAAAATTTAAGATAAAATTCATTATCTTAATGATTTTAATAAATTATATAATATATATTATTATGATATATATTTCTTATTTTGAATGTAAATAAACTTTATTATTATTAATATTTATAAAAATAATAATCATATTATAATTATAATGTTATGATGAAATTTAAAAATTGCTATTTACTTGTTAAATTGATTTTAAAGTGTTAAAAAGTTTTTAATAATGAAAATATTTATAAATATTGAAAATAAATAGAAAATAATAGAATTATGGTAAAAATATTGAAAAATAAAAGAAATAAAACGAAGAAAAATTTAAAGTCCATGACACTTATAAAATCAAATGAGGAAATTGCAAAAATCAGAATAGCCAATACTTTTTTTAGTCGCTTAATGGGACTTATGTTTAAAAAAAATGCAGAGGTTCCATTGCTCTTTGAGATTCCTGAGAGAATAAATAAGAAGGAAAGATCTTCAATCCATAGCTTTTTCATGAGGTTTGAGATAGTTTTAGTTTTTATTGATAAATGCAATGTGGTTTATGAAATAGCTGAATTAAAGCCGTGGAATTGTTATATTCCTAAAAAACCAGCAAAATATATAATGGAATTTGATAAAAGAGAATTTGATGATTGCTTGAAAATAGGTGATGAGGTAGAAATAAAATAGATGTAATGTCTTTAAAATAAGCATAGATAGAAAATAAAAAATAAAAATAAAAAATAAAATTAAAAAATAAAGGATAGAAACATTATAAATCTAAGCTATCCATAAGGCTTTGAGGAGAGTCGAAAATCTCGATTCCTTCCATTTTTTGAAGTTTTTGAGTGTTTTCAATATCAATTTCCCTCATATGCATTGTAATTATTTTTCCTGTAGAAACTGCATCATATGGGCAAATGTCCTTACAGGTTCCACAGCCAATGCATTTCAATAAATCAATCTCTTCATGGGCAATGATTGCACCATTCGGACAAGCCAACGCTGCCTCACATTCATCACATTTTTGGCATTTGGTCTTTTCAAGCTTTGATGGCAATATTGTTTCAACATCTCCTGGCTCAATGTCTACAGGAACCATAAGAGTTCTTACCCTGCCTTTTCCAGCTTGTGCAACAGCATTGGTTACGAGAGTGTCTGAAATTCCATGAACTATCTTAGCAACTGTGTTTGCAGTTGTAGGTGATACTATAAGCAAATCATATTTTCCAAGTGAAAGCCTGCCAGTAATTGGAAAGCTGAATTTCTGATTTGAATCGCTTGCAAGTTCATTATACCTTCCACCAGTTACAGCAACAACCCTATCATAAAGACCGTACATCTTTAAAACTTCCTCGGAAGCCTGTGATAAAAAGACAGTCAAATCGTTGTCTTTTGCCAATTCTTCCATAGCTTCAACGCTTTCCTTAAGCAAATGTCCTGCACCGGTAAAAGCCCATCCTATTTTCATGAAATATCCCCTAAATAAAATTAATATGATTAATGTCTAAATATGAAAAAATTAAATATAATCCAATTAAATTGGTCTATAATAAAAAAATAATAAAAAATAAAAAAAGAATTTCAGCCAATGGACTGAAATTATTTAAATTCAAAAAGGATTAGATATGTTCAATGAACTTGTATCCTTCTTCTTCTGTGAAAGCGTAGTGAATGGTTCTGTACTGAGACATGAATTCAGTGACTTCATCCTTGATGTCCACTTTGTCACCTTCAGCAACTCTCCAGATGAACTGCGCTACTTCTTCCATTTCTTTCTCTTTCATTCCTCTTCTGGTGATTTCCTGAGTACCGATTCTGATACCAGATGGGTCATCACTGTCATTTACATTGTCACCAGGAATGAGGTTTTTGTTAAGAATAATGTTGTTTTGCTCTAATTCCTTAGCTAAGATGGTAGCTCTTTTAACATCTCTTACATCCATACCTACTTGGTGGGATTCAGTATATCCCAAATCTTCACATAATACATTGAATCCTTGTTCAGCAAGAGCTCCAGCTAATGCTTTAGCGTTTTTAATGGTTTGTTTAGCATAAGCTTCTCCGAACTCTAACATTTCAGCGGTAGCAATACCTAAACCAGCTAAGTGGTGTAAGTGATGGTTACTTACTACACCAGGGAATACAGCATTGTCAATTAATTTTTCATTTTTCTTATCTGATAAGATGATTCCTCCTTGAGGACCTGGGAAAGTCTTGTGGGTACTACCCATAAGGACTTCAGCTCCTTCTTTTAAAGGATCTTGGAATTGTTTACCAGCAATTAATCCGAGAACGTGAGCACCGTCGTACATAATGGTTGCTCCTACTTCATTAGCTGCATCTACAACTTCAGATACAGGGTGTGGGAATAAGAATAAGCTTCCTCCAAAGAGGATTATTTTTGGTTTTTCCTCTAAGATCATTTTGTTCAATGCATCAGCATCAATATTCATTACTTCTGGATTGAATGGATGTTCTAAAGTTTTTAATCCTCTAATACCTGCAGCACTTACATTTGCATGGGAGATGTGTCCCCCGTAAGGAATGTTCATTGCAATCATCTTGTCTCCAGCATTAGCAAAACCGAAGAAAGCGGCGAGGTTTGCAGTTACACCGGAAACAGGTTGAACATTTGCATAGCTACAGTCATAAATCTTACAGGATAATTGTTTTGTAATGTCTTCAATTTGGTCTATGTAGGTACATCCTTGGTATAATCTTTCGTAAGCTTGCCCTTCAGCATATCTGTGAGCCAAATCTGAAACCATTGCAGTTGTAACAGCATTACTTGTGGTATTTTCACTTGCAATGAGGTTAACGCTGTCTCTCATCCAGTCATTATGAACTCTCATCAAGTCATTAATCTTATTCATATCTTCTTCATATTGATACATCATAACACCTATATTCTCTTAAATAACTTATTAAACATTAAATATTATTTTTTTAATTAATAGCAAAATAATAGAATTATTAAAAATTTCAAAAGTTTATAAAAATCAGAAATAATAAAAAAATATTCTAAAAATATAATCTTATAAAATTCTTATTAATATATAATATAATTTTTTAATTAAATAAAAGTTTTTATTAATTTATATATTAATTATATTATTTTTTATATTATTTTTTAATTCGAGACGAGTAAAATAGTGAGAAAAATAGTTAGTGAATATACAAACAAATAAAAATTGTTTAAAAAAAAAGAAAAAGAAAAAGAGAATAAATCTCTTAATCTATTTTGCAACATCTTCGAGAGCTGCTGCAATTTGTGCCATAATTTGTTCGGTTTTGAAGTGGTTTTGGTTCATAGCACCAGATGGACATGCACCTACACAGGTACCACATCCTTTACATAATGCAACGTTAATAGCTGCGTGTTTGTCTGCGCCTTCACCTTCAATACTTACAGCACCGAATGGACATAATTCTACACATACTTCACATGCACCACAAACGGTGGTATCAGTGTCAGCAGTAATAGGTTCGATTTCTACTTCACCTTTAGCCATTGGGATAGATGCTCTTGATGCTGCAGCAGATCCTTGTGCTACTGCGTCAGGAATATCTTTAGGACCTTGTGCTACACCAGCAATGTAAACACCGTCAGTTAAAGTGTCAACAGGTCTGAGTTTTGGGTGAGCTTCCATGTAGAATCCGTCGGAAGTTCTGGATAAACCTAAGGTTTGTCTGAGTTCGTTAGATCCTTTAGGAGGTTCTAATCCTACAGATAATACAACTAAGTCGTAGGTGTATTCAGTTACTTTTCCGAGTAAGGTGTCTTCTGCTCTTACAGTTAAGGTTAAGTCATCGTTTTCGATGATTTCAGCAGGACGTCCTCTGATGAATTCAATTCCGTATTTTTCTTGGGAAGTTTTGTAGAACTCTTCGAATCCTTTACCGAATGAACGGATATCCATGTAGTAACAGGTTACTTCAGTGTCAGGTTCGTGGTCAATACATAATTGAGCGTTTTTCATAGAGTACATACAACATACTCTTGAACAGTAGGATTTACCGATTTGTTCATCTCTTGAACCGACACAGTGGATGAATGCAACACGTTTAGGTTCTTTACCGTCAGATGGTTTTTGTACGTGACCACCAGTAGGACCGGATGCGTTGATCATTCTTTCAATTTCCATTGCGGTAATTACGTTAGTGTATCTACCGTAACCGTATTCGTATTTTTCGGTTGGGTCATATGGGTCGTAACCGGTTGCTGCAATAATGGTACCAACATGGAGTTCGATTTCTTCTGGTTCCATGTTACGGTCGATTGCTTCAGGACCACATACGGTTTCACAAAGACCACAGTCGATACAGTAGTTTTTGTCGATAGTTGCACAGAGAGGTACTGCTTGAGGGAATGGGATGTAAGCTGCTCTTACCATACCTACACCTTCGTCGTAGTAGTTAGGTATTTCGATAGGACAGACTTCTTGACATTGTCCACATCCAGTACAGTCTTCTTCTTTAACGTATCTAGGTTTTTTCTCAACTTTTACAGTAAAGTTACCGATGTAACCGTCTACTTCTTTTACTTCTGCGTAAGTAATTAATTCAATGTTTTCGTGTTTGGAAGTGTCTACCATCTTAGGTGCGAGAATACACATGGAACAGTCTAAGGTAGGGAAGGTTTTGTCTAATTGACCCATTCTTCCACCGATAGTTGGGTTTCTTTCTACCATGTAGGTTTTGAATCCCATATCAGCTAAGTCTAATGCAGATTGAATACCTGCTACTCCACCACCGATAACAAGACATTTTTTGTCTACAGCTACTTTAGAAGCTTCGAGAGGTTCTAATAATCTAGCTTTTGCAACTGCCATACGGGTTAAGTCTTTTGCTTTTGCAGTTGCTTCAGCAGGTTGGGTCATGTGTACCCAAGAGTCTTGTTCTCTTAAGTTAGCAAATTCAAATAAGAACTTGTTTAATCCAGCTTCTTCTACACATCT
>NZ_CALDKF010000088.1 GCF_937898925.1 uncultured Methanobrevibacter sp. | reverse complement strand
TAACCAACAAGCAACAATAATAAGGCAACAATGCAGATGACACCTAACTGAAGATAATCAACAGACTTTACAGCTAGATTATTCCGTTCATTAATCTCATAAGCGTTAGGGTCAGCTGCAGAGCTGCCACTATCACCAGGACTGGCAGCACTTATGCTAGGAGCAGCATCACCGCCAACACCTGGAGCGGTATCCCTATCTGAACCTAAAACCATATCACTATTAGAATCAGATCCATTTCCAGAAACACCGCTTCCATGCCTGCCATTGCCATTGTTTGTCCCGCCAGAACTGCCATTGGTGTTCCAAGGAGCTGTGCCGTTGCCCTTATCATCAGTCAAGCCAGTACCATTGGAACCCTCACGATAATACCTAGGAACAACAATCCTTGGAACCAAACCCTTATGATTTTTCAGCCAATCAGGCAAATCATCCGGATTTAAGGTATTCCTGAAAACACCATCAGTATTGTTACGGATAGTATTGTTATAACCAGCACCAACACGAACTGCACGATTACCGCTGGAAGTTTCGGAATTCAGCACATTATTTGCAATGATTGAATCAACAACCATAGAATCTGTGCCTGATAGGGAAACGGCATATCTGCCATTGGTTGTCACATTATTGTACTGGATATTGTATTTATGGTCTCCCTTAGTATTTTGGGAGTAGCTTATTCCATAAATATTGTTGGAACTGCTGTAATTTCCTATGTTGTTCACTATGATTGTATTGTTCCAGATTAGGTCATCTGAATCCTGAACCTCAATACCTGCAACCAAAGCCCAATAGTGAGTGCTAGCCAAACCGGTCACATTTATGAAGTTGCTGATCATGTAATTCTGTGTTTGACCATAATAATTCATGGAATAGATTCCACAGTTAGGGCCGAAATTAGCAGTGGTCAGATTATTGTAGGCAATCATAACACCTTTGGAAGGACCATTTACTTGTATCGGATATGCAGTTCCCATACCTGCACGGCCACCGGTAGTTTTGATGTCAATCTTATTGTGGACTATAGTGACATTATTTGAGAAATACAAGTCGATTCCCTGCAAATAATTGTCCTTGCCGTTCTTGCTGTCGAAATCCTCAACATGAATATCATTGCCTTCTATAGTTGAATTGCTGCAATCATAAATCACAAGAGTATCCAAGGTAGGATAGCTACTGCCCCCGCCATTTACTGAGGAAAACACCTTATTATTTGAAAATGTCAAATTAGGAGAGGACTGTGCAACAAAAACGCCGACAGACTCCATGCTCACGCCTCCGAAAATATCAAAAGCATAATTGACGGCACGCAAAGGAAGGGAGGAATTTATATTGTTGCCATAAACCATTGCATTTTCAACTTGGTCTATAAATATACCATAATCCCAGCCCCCATGCAGGTTGTTTCCTACAAAGTTAATGGTATTGTTTGCTAGAGTGAAATTCTCTATCTTGTCTCCACTTGCGCCTTCAGCATAAATGCAGAATCCGCTGGTGGCTTCCGGAACAGCATAATTGATAGTGCAGTTATAGATAGTGCAGTTGTCTCCAAGCACTAATATGCCTGCATTGTCATTGCCGGAAAATTCCCTGTTCCATAGGAAATTAAGTCCAGTGAGCATTATATTGTTGGACTCGAGGCAGAATGCAGTATTGACCAATAAGGAATTGTTTCCGATGATAGTGACATTGGAAGACTTGATGTCCAATATGCCCCTATCAATGAATTCTCCATTGAAGACCAATATTGAATCAGCATACTCTTCCTTTAAAAAGCCCCCATCAAAGAAGGAATCCAGATTATCATTATCCACATAATGGACATTATCAAGTGAATCCCCCAAAGCGGACTTTCCATTAATATTTGAAGACTCATCCCCAATACCAGAGCTTTTTAAGGAAGAGTTGGATCTTGAATCCGCATCGTTTAAAGAAGAATCAGAACACAAAACCAAATCATCCCCAATGGCACCATCATTCAAATCAGATGAAATGAGATCATCCGAATCAGATGCAGATGAAATATCATTATCCATGATATCAACTGCAGAAGCGGAAGACATGCACAACAATATTATCAATGCCAATGAAGACAATATTACATATTTGCTAGTTTTTTGCATTTTAGATTCAACTACCTAATATAATAATTATTTTTGATAAATATGAACTTTAGATTTTAAATAGAAGAAGAAAAATAATATTCTCCTTCCCCTATCTAAAACTACCAAACTAAAAAACTTTTTTCTATTATAAAAAAAGTCTTGTTGAGGTTTTAAACTTTGAAGCTTTCAATAAATTCATAAAATTCTAAATAAATCTTCCCTAAATTAAAGAAAATTTATTTATTATTCCAACCACTTGGATTAGAATAAGAAATAAATCCTCAATAAACTGTCCATATTTCCTCTTAAAAAAATATAAAAGGATTAATAGATCTAAAAGAGGTTTAGACCTATTAATTCAAAATTTTAAATTCTTTTTCATCATTTATTTGATGGTTATTGTTGCCTTTTTGCTTACTGCCTTGTAGGTAGTGTCTCCTGCAAACTTAGCGGTAGCAGTGAATTTGCCTTTTTTCTTGATGACAATCTTT
>NZ_CALDKF010000087.1 GCF_937898925.1 uncultured Methanobrevibacter sp. | reverse complement strand
ATTATACATTTGTTAATATATTGTTTATCATTTAAATAATTTTAGTATAAAATGGAAAAAATTAGTGATAAAAAATTAACTTAGTTGATTATCAAATAATTTTATGAAAAAATTAGAAATTATTGTAAAAAATATTTTGAAAAATGGGCAAAAATAAAATCCAAATCACAGTGCTTGAATGGGAAATGAGAAAATAAAAAATAAAGAAATAGTTATAATAAACTGTCAAAATTCTCTTGAGCGTTCTTATAGAACTTAGCCAATTCCAATCCATTTACAAAGATATGGCTAACTGTTATGGATACAGTCATCTCATAATTCTCATTGACCTTTCCCCAAGTGATTAAAGGTTGGATTGCATTTCCCGCAGCAGTTGCATTGGTGATTGAATCGAAATCAACCCAAGGGATGCATGAAAAATTGGCAACGTTTATCTTATCCCTTTCCATTGTATCCAAATCAAATGCCTTATCAACTCCTTCCAAAACATTAAGCTGATAATCCACAACATAATCATGCCATTTTAGAATGTTATAGAATCTTTGAGGGCCTTCTATCCTTATTTCCTTAAAGACTGTCTCCTCTTTATCCATTATTGGGCAAACTGCATCCAAAGACTCGAATTCAATGACCTTGCCGTCAATGATCCTTCTTCTCATTTGAGGAATATCATTCAATGCATTCATCAATGCTCCGAGTGACATGACAAAAAAGGACAAGTCCTGCTCCTTTGATTTAATCCACAAGTTTTCAACATTGACCCTTGCAGACATGGTGTATCTTGAGGAAAGGAAGTTAATGAATGGGTTGTTTTCCAAATCAAAGTCTATTTCCTTCATTTGAAACTCCTATTGAATGCAATCAATGAACAATTAAGACAGAACATTTTGCAGACTTGACGACCTTTTCCGCTACACTGCCCATCAAGAACTTATCAATTCCGCTCTTTCCTGAACTTCCCATAACAACAAGGTCAATGTCTTCCTCATCAATGGTTTCAAGAATTACCCTTGCAGGAGAACCTTCCTTAATCAATGTTCTAATCTTCACATCCACTCCACATTCGTCCCTAAGCCTTTCCACCTTCTTAAGGTTCTTTTCATTCTCTTCCTTAAGCAATCTGTTCACTTCAGAGATAGTATCGGTATCTGGAAGACCTATTGAAAAAGAGTTTTCAATTACGCTTAAAGCGATTATTTCAGCATTGTTTGTAGCTGCAATTGATAATGCATGCTTTTCAGATATGTCTGAGTATTTTGAGCCATCTGTTGGCAATAAGATTTTTTTATATAATTGTTCACTCATTTTATCACAAGCTTAGCTTTTATAAAAATTAAATTAAAATTTTTAGCTTTAGATTAATCATCTAAATTTGTCTAATTTTATTAGAATATCTTTACAATATCATTTACTTCAGTTCTATTAATCAAACTAAGATATGGATTGTTTGACTTTTGATTTATAATCATGAATTCAGCATTTTGACCTTCACCAACATATGATTTATTGATTTTTGAAGATAATGAACTGTCTACACATACATTTGTTGTTGCCATTTTCAATACTTCAACAGGTGCTATGTAATTCTTAGAGAAACCCTTCATTATCTTTAATGTAAATTCCATTTCTCTAAATAGATTAGGCCTATTTATCATTATATTGTCACTTCCAATCAATGGCTTAACTCCAGTTTTCAACACTTCAAAAAGTGGAATTATTCCAACACTCAATGCACCATTTGATCTTGGACAAATGGTGAGAGAGCTATTTGATTTGGAAAGCTGATTGATGTCATCATTCTTTGGATTGGCCATATGGACAACCTGATTGAATCCTGCTTCAAATGCCCTTTGAGGTTCGGTTTTGCCTGTCTTTTCAATTGAGGCAAATTGGTTATTTTCACTTTCAGCTACATGAATGGAAGATATCTTTCCTGCAGCTTCACATTTTTCACAGATTATTTCAGCAACTGTTGTATCGATTTCACCAAAACCGCTTAATCCAATACCATCGGCATGCTTCAGAAGCTTTCTGATAGCAACCTTGACCTGATGATAATTAGGGTCTTCGCCATAGAATGAACTGTCTCTTCCAAGAATGATTGGAGTTATTGGAATGTCCTTAGATGCTTCCTTGATAAGCTTGACTCCTTCAAGGCCACCTTCACGATAATCAATGAAATGGCTGATTCCAAGATTGTGCATATCCCACATTGAATCTCTCATGGCTTCAATGAGCTCATCATCACTTGCAGATTCCAATGCAAGATGCTTTATTCCATGAGGTGGCTTTACAACCTCATCAAGGCTTAATCCATCCCCTTCATCCTTTATGATGGAATCTCCGATATGTGTATGTGCATTTATGAATCTTGGGCATACAATCTTACCTGATGCATCTATGACTTCTCCCTCTTTTGCATCCTTGGAGATTTCTATGATGTTGTTTTCATCATCTATGACGATGTTCTCCTTTACAGGACTTAAATCAATGCCTTTTAGGATTAATCCATTTGCTATAGTTTTCATTATTAATAATTTTAAAATAAGTTTTATATATTTTTATTTAAAAAAAAATTAAAAAAAATATTAAAAAGTTTAACATAGCATTATTTAAAAAAAAATTAGAAAAAATATTAAAAAGTTTAACATAGCATTATTTAAAAAAAAATTAGAAAAAATATTAAAAAGTTTAACATAGCATTATTTAAAAAAAAATTAGAAAAAATA
>NZ_CALDKF010000086.1 GCF_937898925.1 uncultured Methanobrevibacter sp. | reverse complement strand
AATTTAATATTAATATTAATCATATATAATATTATAATGATTGATAAATAATATATAATTACAAACATAATGATAAAATCATAATCATATATTTTTTATCATAATTTTTAAGATAATTTAAATTGAAAAAAGAGGTAAAACATGTTTGAAAAAGTACTTATTGCAAATAGAGGAGAAATTGCTATACGTGTTATGAGAGCATGTCGTGAATTGGACATGAAAAGTGTAGCAGTATACTCAGATGCTGATAAAACTTCTCTTTATACTAATTATGCAGATGAAAGCGTTCCTTTAGGAAACCCTTCTCCAAGCCAGTCTTATTTAAACATTGAAAAGATCATTAATGCTGCAATTGAAACTGGAGCAGATGCAATTCACCCAGGATACGGATTCTTAGCTGAAAATCCGGAACTTGGAAGACAATGTGAAAAGAATGGAATCAAACTTATTGGCCCTAAAGGAGAGCATATTGAAAAAATGGGAGATAAAATCACTTCCAAACAATTAATGAAAGATGCAGGTGTCCCTGTTATTGAAGGTACTCCTGATGGAATCACTGATGTTGAAGAGGCAAAGGAAATTGCTGAAGCAATCGGATACCCTGTAATCATCAAGGCATCAGCTGGTGGTGGAGGAATCGGTATGCGTGCAGTTTATGAAGAGGACGAACTTGTACGTGCACTTGAAGCAACCCAATCAGTAGCTTTGAAAAACTTTGGAGATGCAACCGTATTCATTGAAAAATACCTTGAAAAACCAAGACACATTGAATTCCAGGTTTTAGCTGACGAACATGGAAACACAATCCATGTAGGAGACAGGGAATGTTCCATCCAAAGAAGACACCAAAAGCTATTGGAGGAGGCACCTTCCCCAATCATGACTGAAGAGTTAAGAGAAAGAATGGGTGAAAGTGCAGTTAAAGCTGCTGAATCCATTGGATACAACAGTGCAGGAACTGTAGAATTCTTGTATGAGAATGGAGAATACTACTTCCTTGAAATGAACACACGTATTCAAGTGGAACACCCAATCACCGAAATTGTAACCAATACTGATTTAATCAAGGAGCAAATCAAAATCGCTTGCGGTGAGGAATTGGAATACGAGCAAAAGGACATTCAGATAAGTGGACATGCTATTGAATGCCGTATCAATGCTGAAAACCCACTTGCTGACTTTGCACCAAACCCTGGTAAGATTACTGGTTACAGATCACCTGGTGGGCCTGGTGTACGTTTAGACAGTGGAGTCTACATGAATTATACAATTCCAACTTTCTATGACTCAATGATTTCCAAATTGGTCACAAGCGGCCGTACAAGAAACGATGCAGTCAATAGAATGAAAAGAGCATTGAGCGAATACATTATCTTAGGTGTAAAAACCACTATTCCATTCCATAAGGCAATCCTCAGAAATGAATCATTCCTTGCAGGTGACTTGCACACCCACTTTGTAGATGAGCATAAGAAATGGATTGACGCTGAAATGGAAAAAGTAATTGCAGAAGATTTGGAAAGGGTAAATCGTATGAAATCCACATTTATGCCTGGAAAGAAAATAGCTGCAATCTCTGGAGCAGTTGGAACTTACTTCAATGCTGCTCAAGCGCAACAGCTTAAAAAACAAAAATAAACTGCAAAAATAAAATAAATTTTAATAAAATGAAATTTATAAAATAAAAGACTAAACTCATAAACTAAACTTATAAATTAAACTCATATTTAAGTGATTATTATGAAAAAAGAAATGATAAAGCTTTTACTAAGCCATAATGTAATTTCAGAAGAGGAAGCTAAACGTTTAGACTCAATAAACGATGAAGCTATTGAAGAATCCATCAAGGAATTAGGATTCGGAAAAACTGAACACATTACAAAAGATAAAATTTGCGAAAACCTCGAAACTGAAGAAATCGCTAAGGAAATCCTTTGTTTCAGAAAAGTGTTTTCCACTAATTCAATAGCTAAATTTTTAGCTAATCACGATGCTAAAGAAGGTACCGTGTTGATTTCTGAAATTCAGACTAACGCAAGAGGAAGATTAGGAAAGAAATGGGAAGCTCCTGAAGGCGGAGTATGGATGTCCCTTATCTTAAGACCTCAAGTTCCTCCTGCAAGAATTGGTTTAATCACCTTGGCAACTGGTGTAGCAATAGCTAAATCAATCAGATCTTTAGGTGTTGATGCAAGAATCAAATGGCCTAATGATGTCTTGATTTACGGAAAAAAGATATCTGGAGTATTAACTGAAGTCAATGCAACTTTCAATGAAATCGACTGGATTGTTGTAGGTATTGGAATTGACAGCAACCTCAAATTAGAGGATTTCTCTGAAGACATTAGAATAGGCACAACCACATTAACTGAAGAATTGCCTACTAAAGTCGATGAGAATGAACTCATTGCAATTTTCCTAAATGAATTTGAAAAGGTTTACGAATTATATAAAGATGGTGAGATAGAAACCATTCTTAAGGATTGGAGAGACCTTGCAGATACCATTGGAAAATACGTAAACATTACCCAAACCGGTGGAAAAATCACCCAAGGTTATGTTGTTGGAATCAACAACGAAGGTAGTTTAATCATTGAAAGACAAGACGGCACATTAGAGAAGATCATCTCCGGTGAACTTAGAACCGTTGAATAAAATTAAAAACTATTATTTCAAATTTATTTTAAATTGAAATCAAACAAAAATAGTACTTTAAATAAATAGAATAAAATGAAATTAATTTTTCATTTTATTACCTCTTTTTCTAAAAAATAAATTAAAAAAATAAAAAGACCTAAAATAAAAAGGTCTAAAATAAAAAAAACTCTTTTTTTAACTAATTTTAATAGAAAATCAATTCTTTTGACTTTTCAACATCTTGGGATAAATCCAAGAATCTCTCAAAGGACTGATCTACTTTTTCATATAACTCATTTAAATCGATATCAATTACATCCTGAGTAGATAAATCAATACGAATTGTAGCAGAGGCACCAGGCATGCCAACTGCAGGTATTGTAATTATGCCAAAGTCCTTCAATAAAACCATAGCCCATAAGAAACAGCAGTCCTTTTTTGAAAGCTCTGTTTTAACATTTAGCTTTTCTAATTGGTTTTTCAATGCATCTTCACTTACCATAACACCAGTTGGTGTCTTTTCAAACATCTCGTACTTTTCACTTAATAATTCATAGAACTCTTCTTTTCTGGAAATTGCTTTAACCAAGTTCTCTTCAGTGTAATTCTTGATTCCGTTTACCATAGCTAAAATCAATGGAGGTTGAGCTTCAAGACCAAATTGATTTGCCTTAACCTTTATCTCATCAATCAATTCTTCTCTTCCAGCCATTAATCCGCCTCTTGGTCCTGGCATTAACTTATCTGTACTGGTAACAACCAAATCCGCTCCAAGTTCTGTAGCTTTCGCTTGATTGAAAACAGCAGTTCTGAGCCTTGCACCTGAAGCATCATCAACAAGAACAGGAATATCCTTTTCATGAGCCATATCAATGACTTTCTTAAAGAGTTCCTCATCAATGACCTTATGATCCATTGTTGAGCCGGTTACAACAACCAATGAAGTGTTTTCAGGAATAGTGAACTTATCGATGTCAACGAATTCATCATAGCTTGCCCCTACAATTGCACAAGACCTTGGAATAGATGGGTGAGCTGGAAATTCAGCCAGGAAATGACTTACATGGTCACCTTCATTAACCAATGCCAAAATACTTGCCAAGATCCCGGAACTTGTCCTGTTAACTGCCAAGACCTTTTCTCCTCCAAGATGTTCTTTTCCCACAATTTGGAGCTCATCTTCAAAAATAGCTGGACCTACATAAGTTTCCAAGAGATCCAATTCATCATCATTTGCTATAAAGCCACCGGAAAGTCCAGTAACATCATATAATGAATCCCTTCCATTATCGTTAATGATTTCCTTAATGATTTTCAATGCAGATTCCCTTTTCTTAACTTCATCCAATGAATTATTGACAATCATGATAAAACCTTAAAAAATTCTAAAAACATAAAAATTAACTAAAAAAAGTGAATTAAATTATAAATTAAATTAAAAAATAGATAAATAATTCCAATAATGGAATTATAAAGAAAAAGAATTAAAAAGAAATTAGTCTAAAAGACTTAATTCGAAATCAGAGAATGATTCAATGATTACTTTTAAATCCTTTTCACTGATGTCCATTTGAGTAAACTCTTCACCTTCAGAATAAGCGTATTCTGCATGAACGATGTTTCCATCTGGACTAGTGTATAACATGACGAAGTCTTCTTGCTTTTCAGGATTTTTAGTAGGTAAACTGATTGTGAAAGAAAGACCTAATTGATTGAAGAATTTTTCTTTTTCCTCTTCATCCTTATTGCATTTTTTTAATTTTCTAATTCTTGACTTTAATTTCTTTTCAGCTGCTTCTGCAATATCTGCCATTATATCACCAAAATAATCATAAATTCTTTAAATAATTAATCTGATAAAAATTAAATTAAACTAATATGATAAACTAATAAAATAAAATTAATATAGATTATTATGATATTTAAAATAATTAGTATATAAATATTTACTTATTGATATTTGCATTACTATTTGAAAACAATATTAGTCATAAAGATTAGTCAAAATATTAGTCATAAAGATAAGTCAAAATATTAGTCAAAATATTAGTCAAAATATTAGTCATAAAGACTGTTTCCTTCACTGTCCATCGCTACAATCAATGGGCCGAATGAATCAACATCCAAATCCCAAATGGCTTCAGGCATTCCAAGGTCAAGCCAATTTACTCCTTTTATTTCATTGACCTTATCAACATACAATGCTGCACAGCCACCAGTTGCCACTACATAAACTGCATTGTTTCTCTTTAGAGCTTCCCTGACAGAATCGTCCATTCCACCTTTACCAATGATGATCTTAGCGCCCATATCCAAAACATCCGCTTCATACGGATTCATTCTCATGGAAGTTGTAGGGCCTACAGCAACCATCTTATATTTTGGTTCTGAATCATCTTTGTTTTCTTCTTCCTGAATAATAGGTCCTGCATGGAATAAGACTGCTCCTTCAATGTCAATTGGAGCTCCCTCTTCCAAGATTCTTTTATGAGCTTGATCTCTTGCAGTCAATATTTGACCGGAGATTGCAATAACATCTCCAGCTTTTAATTTGTTAATATCCTCATCAGTAATTGGGGTTTTTAATTCTATCATGAATTCACCAAATAAATTTTATAAATTTTGAAACCTTAAAACATACCCTTAAGAATTTCAAAAATAAATAGAATAAGTTTTATATAAAAAATTTCATATATTATATATTATATTATTTAATTTATTTATTTAGATATATAAAAATAATCTAAATCCAAATAATTTAAATTAAATTAATTTTAATTAATTGAAGAGTAAAGGTTGATTATTAATGTCCAGTATGAGTAATGTAGCAGGATTATCAAAATGGATTAGAACATTGCCTAATGCTAAAAGTTCAGTGCTAATGATAATTATACTAAGTTTTATTATAGGAGTTCTCCTATTTTTATTACAGCCGGTTAGTGTAGGAAACGGATTGGAAGACTTCTTCTACGGAGGGGCATTCGGTTTTGTTGTATTCGGATTGCCTGCAATCATAACCGGTTCCACTGATCAATTATGGGTAGAATCCCTTAATGGAATCAACCTTAAGGCTAAGCACTCCATGTTCTTAGCATTGGTCTCAATGTCCCTTGCAGGAATTGTAGGTATCATTGGAACAGGAGTAGGTCTTATTTTCAATATGAATTTATTCTTTAACTCCATCCTATTCGGTTGTGTTATTGCATTTGGGTTCAATATTCTTGTTATATTAGCCACAACCAGAATAAAGCTCTTCAATTCATTTATCATTGCAATTATCCAACCATTGCTTATGATTGGAATGCTCATTATCACAAGTTTCCTAAACAATATTGATTACATATTCTCACTAGGATATATTACTACAATATTTAAAGTGATTATAGCAAGTGTAATCTTCCTGATTGCAATCTATGCATTCATCAGTGTTGTAGAGTCTCCTATGAAAAAGAATTTAGGATTTGGAGCAATGGAAATCCTAAGTTATTTCATTTTACATATGAATGAGGGAACAAATACAATTGAACAATTGTTTGACAATGCTGGAGAAGCTATTGATACTCTTGTAGGTGTTGCAAGCTTTAGAAGGCTTGACGGAAGCATTAAAGCATTGTTTTTAAGTCCTTGCGTTCACCCAGGACCTCTTGGAGACATTGGAGGTTCCAATATGCCAACAATATTGGCAAATAGCTTTGATGCATTCACTATGGTTGCACATGGTCCATCAACCCACGACTTCAACCCAGTATCAAGCGATGAAATCGTTAAGATAGAAGATGCTGTAAGAAAAGCCTTAGACAATATGGAATACTCTCCAAAGGCAAGTGAATTCATTAGGTATTCCTATAAAAAAGCAAATGTCGGGGTTCAATTCTTCAAGAATGGAACCATTATGCTTTCTACATTAGCCCCATCAGGCAGTGATGACATAGAATATGCTGTAGGGCTTGCAGCAATGATAGAAAGCCAGAAAGAATTAGGAACTGAAAACAATATTTTAGTTGACTGCCACAATTCCTTTAACGAGGAAAAAGGAGGAGTTCTTCCTGGAAACCCTGAATTGTTCCAATTAATCGATACAATCAAGTTAATAGAGCCATTGGATCTGGAACACGACATTAAAGTTGGATGTTACTATACAGACCTCGGTGGATTCGATAAGCATCAAGGAATTGGTGAAAGCGGTTTGAAAACCATGGTCGTTGAAGTTAATGGACAAAGAACTGCTTATGTATTATTCGATTCAAACAATATGGAATTAGGATACAGAGAAACCATTTTCAATGCAGTTGAAGACTTGGATATTGATGAGATTGAAGTTATGACCACAGACACACATACAGTTAATACATTATCTGCAGGTTACAATCCAGTTGGAACTGTAGAGAAGGAAAAGATCATAGAGTTTGTGAAAATTTCAATCAATGAGGCAATTAAGGATTTAGAGCCAGTGGAAGCTGGAACAAATACTGAAAGAATCCTAAATCTTAAGACATTCGGTCCAAATAATTCCACAGAACTTATTTCTACCATCAGTTCCATCGTAGCAGTAAGTAAGATCATTGCTCCATTGACATTTATTGTAGCGATCATCTTTGTAATCATTTGGATATTTGTATTATAATTAATTCTTATATGTTGAGGTGAAAGCATGATTACTTGCAATGTATGTGGACATTTAAATCCTATCGGTGCATTAATATGTGAAAACTGTGGATCTGACCTTTCTGACAGCCCAGATTTAGGTGGATTCGATGAGGATGATGAATATTATTAAAGTTTTTTAATTAAAAAACTTTTTTCTTTTTTTCTATTTTTTAACATTTTAAACTTTTTTAAACAATTAATCATTAATTAATTTTTTATCAACAAACTATTTTTCATAAAAAAATTACAAAAAAGCTCTTTTTAAACATAGACATTGAATAAAAATAAGAAATTAGAAATAGTGAAAAATAGTAAAAAATTAGTAAAAAATAGTAAAAATAGTTAAAAATAGTTAAAAATAGTTAGAATTTAAAAAAATGAATAAAATAAATAAAAAAAGAAACTAATTATTTATAAATAATTAGTTAAAATAGTCCATAAAATGAACCAACAGAATCCGAATGGAAGGATTCCATCCCATAACCAAGTTGAAAATCCTTTAACTTCTTCACCAAACATCTTTTCACAGAATTGGCCTATGAAATAAAGAAGTACTAAACCCACAATAAATGCAAATACATGATTTTTGAATCCTAACATTCCAGTTGTAAATGCAGTGGATATGAGAGCTGCAACTATTGCAGCAACAAGATGAATTGATACAGTTTTAACAGTGACATCCATTAATTTTTCCTCCAATAATAAAAATAAATATAAATAAATTTTGATTTTTTTATTTGATTTTTTATTTTGATTAAATAAAAGTTTTTTAAAGTTTTAAATATAATTAAATCATATAAAAACTATAACTATAATTATATAAGTTGATATAATATATAAAATATTGCATAAAAATTATAGATAATCATTAAAAATCCATTAAAAAAAATCTTTTTAATGTGTTTAAAAACAAATTTAAAAAATAATTCAATCATTAATAATTATTCAAGTGATAAAATATGAAATCAATGACAAATGTTGACATTTACACAATATGTCAGGAATTAAATGATTTGCTGGTTGGAGCAAGAGTGGATAAGTCATTCCAGCCTACTAAGGACACTGTGGTAATGAGATTCCATAAGGCAGGAACAGGAAGACTGGACCTTGTTATACAAGCTGGGAAAAGAATCCATTTAAGCCAATACCCATTGACAAATCCTCAAAATCCACCAAGTTTTCCAATGCTTCTAAGAAAGATAGTGAAAGGAGCAAATGTAGTGAGCATAGAGCAGCATAACTTTGACAGGGTTGTTGAAATCAAGATGAAGAAGGAAGAGACCTACACCCTTATTGTTGAGCTATTTTCACAAGGAAACATCATACTCTTAAACGAATCCAATGAAATCATGTTGCCTCTAAAGAGAAAGCATTGGAGCGATAGGGACATAAGCTCCAAAAAGGAGTATGTATTCCCTCTCGAAAATGGAATCAATCCAATCACATTGACAATCGATGGATTCAAGGAGATTGTGGCTAATGGGGAAGATGAAGAGATTGTAAGGGTTCTTGCTACAAATGGTCTTGGTAGCCTATATGCTGAAGAGATCATGGCGAATACTGAAATAAGCAAGAAAGCATCATGCTCATCCTTAAGTGCTGAGGAAATGAACATCATTTTCAATGCATTGAAATCAGTTTTCGAACCTTTGGAGAAAAGACAGTTCACTCCAATGATTGTAAACAACAAAAAGGAAATAGAGCAATTGGAATTGGAGAATCCTCTCAAGAAATACAAATCAAAGGAAGATGTCATTTCAATCAACTTAAGCCAATATGAAGGATTTGAAGTGGAAAGCTTTGAAAGCTTCAATGAGGCCTGTGACGAATTCTACTCCTCCAAAGTGAAAAATGAAATTACAGGAATTCAGGAAGCGGCATGGAACAAAAAGGTTTCCAAATTTTCCAAAAGGCTTGAAAAGCAGGAAGAGACATTGCATAACTTTGAAAAAACAATTGAAGATTCCCAAATGAAAGGGGAACTTCTCTTTACTA
This sequence comes from uncultured Methanobrevibacter sp., assembly GCF_937898925.1. Classification (GTDB taxonomy): domain Archaea; phylum Methanobacteriota; class Methanobacteria; order Methanobacteriales; family Methanobacteriaceae; genus Methanobrevibacter. The sequence continues at coordinate 32,837 of NZ_CALDKF010000086.1, read as the reverse complement.
ATTACGTTCAAGTTGACAACATATTAAATGTAATAAAAGGTGCAAGGGAAAAGGATTATGGATGGAAGGAAATAGGAAAGACCTTGAAGGATGCCAAGAAATCAGGAATGGCAGATGCACAGATATTCGAATCCATGGATCCTTTAGGAAACATCACATTAAGAATAGATGATGTAAGCATTGCCCTTGACTCCAAGAAATCCATACCAGATAATGCTGAAGTCTACTATGAAAAGGCAAAGAAAGCCAAACGAAAAATCAAGGGTGCATTAATAGCTATTGAAAACACCAAAAGACAGCTTGCAGATATGGAAGCCAAAAAGGAAAAGGCCATGGCAAATATCATGGTTCCACAGAAGAGAGTCAAGAAGAATCTCAAGTGGTATGAGAAATTGAGATGGTTTGTATCAAGTGATGGAATTTTAGTTGTTTGCGGTAGAGACGCAGGTACCAATGAAGCGGTTGTAAAGAAATATTTGGAACAAAACGATATTTATTTACATGCAGATATACATGGTGCTCCTTCCGTTGTAGCAAAAGTTCAATCCGATTCATTAAATGACAATTTGCTTAAAGAATTAGGTGAGTTTTCAGCTTCCTTTTCAAGTGCTTGGTCAAAAAACTTCACATCTCAAGACGTCTATTGGGTGGAACCAGACCAAGTTTCAAAAACCCCCGTTTCAGGGGAGTTTGTGCCAAAAGGCGCATTTATCATTCGTGGACATAGAAACTATATTAGAGGAGCAAAACTTGAGATATCCATAGGCATTGTTGAGTATGATGGTGAAAAGCGCATAATGGCTGGACCAACTGATGCAATGAAACATCATACCAATAAATTTGTAACAATAAAGCCGGGCTTTACCAAAAAGGAAAAAATAGCTAAGGAAATATTATCCAGAATCAATGAAGATAATCTATTGAGTCTAGATGATATTGTAAGGGTATTGCCTAGTGGAAAATGTGATTTTGTTTAAATCCATTTTCTATACTTTTTTTAAAAAAATAGGGATAATAACTAAAAATAAAAAAAATAGATAAAAATAGCTAAAAATATAAAATATAACTAAAAATAGCTAAAAATATAAAATATAACTAAAAATAACTAAAAATGAAAAAAATAGATAAAAATAATTAAAAATATTCAAACTTTTTAAAGTTTGAATTATTCTTCTTTTTCAAAATCTGGTTTGTAATATTCCAATGGATTCATGACTACAACATCAACTCTTGGATGAAGTTGATTTACAAAATTGGAAAATACTGCAGGATCCTGTTCAATTACAGGAAAAGTGTTGTAATGCATTGGAATTACAACTTTTGGAGCTAACCACATTGCTGCAAGCGCTCCTTCAAATGGACCCATAGTGAATTTGTCTCCAATTGGAACCATTGCAATATCAGGCTTATAGATTTTACCTATGACATTTTCCATATCAGAGAACAATCCAGTGTCTCCTGCATGGAATACTTTTGTACCGTCTTCAAAAGTGAATAGGAAACTTCCAGGGTCACCAGCAGGACGAATCTCTTCAGTGAAATCAATAGAAGAAGAATGTTTTGCATCTAACATAGTGATTTTAATTCCTTGAATAAAAACAGAACCTCCAGTGTTCATGCTGACACAGTCAAATCCTTGTTCACCTAAGAATAAAGAGATCTCATGGTTTGCAACAAGAGTTGCATTTGTATTGTTAGCTATTTCCATCGCATCTCCAAAATGGTCAGAGTGACCATGAGTTATGCATATGATGTTTGCTTCCAATTCCTCAACAGGAAGAGGGCAAGCAGGATTATTGCTAATAAATGGGTCAACCAATATCTTTACTCCTTCATCACTGATCAATTCAAATGCGGAATGACCTAACCATCTAATTTCCATAATTTCACCTTTTTCAATATCATTAGTAAATAAAAGTAAAAAAATTAATTTTAATTATTGTTTTCAACAAGTGCACTGATATCCAAGTCATTAGCCAATTTCCAAGAGGATTCAAACAATACCTTGATGTTTTCCACTGATTCCACATCATCATAAACTGCACCATATTCGAAATCATCCTCATCTATACTATTGGATATCAATAATGCATGGGATGTGTCTCCAATCAAGTTAAATGATTCTACAGAAGCTAAAGTCTTGATTTCAACTCCTTTCTTAATAAGGGAACTTAATAGAAGAACATAGGAAATATCCTCCAAATCAAATTCCTCAATGATAACTCTTGATTTGATTTTTGTAAGGCTTGAGAGGAATCTGTCACCCATATCCTTAATGGTTGGAGCTTCCAGTAAAATCTCTTCTTTGGAATGACTTGCAACCTCTTCAAAAGCTTCCTGTGAAGTTAAGATTCCCTTTTCACAAATGACATAACTGTTCAATAGTTTTGGAATAGGAATTGATTCCGGATTGTTAGGGTCAATTGTAATTGTCTCATCAGGAGTACCTGCTATTTCAGAAACAGGTGCAACTGGAAGTTCCTCTGCCACAGCGGGTGTGTGGACTTTTGGAACAGGTCTAGGAATTTCCTCAACCTTAGCTTTAGGTTTTGGAGCCTCATCTATGAAAGATTTCTTATGAGGTCTGGATAAGTTTGCACTAGCATCTTTCTTAGAAGCTATTGGATTTGTAGAAGCAATGGATGTTGGTCTTGGCAAGTTTTCAACATCAATGGCTGAATCAGGAGTTATATATCCCAAATCATCAGACACTTGGGCATCAACTGGGGAATCCTCTTCAATTGGTTCTTCCACATAATCATCGTAAACTATGCCATGCTCCTCCCTATAACCTTCATCTGCATAGATTGGAGTTATGAAATCCTCTTCGCTGGATTCATCATAAATCACATTATTATAGAGAGTATTTCCAGACTGAGACAAATTATAAACCGGCTCTTCTTGTGGTTCTAAATCAATCTCATCAATAGGCATGATGATTTCTTCATCAATGGTTTTAGGCATTAGGCTGTAGCTTTCATCAGATACATCGTTGTCATAGACTGTTTCGGCATCACCAACACTTGCCAAAGCCTTTGAAATCTCAAGAGACCTTTTAGGAGCATCAGCAAGATTAATTGTTTCCTTGGATTTCCTTTTAGGCCTGCGAGTAACTCTCATAGGCTTTTCATAATTAGGTGTGAAGTAGACAGTATCAGGATTGGATTCCTCTTGATCTTCTAAATAACCATAACTTCTTTTTTTAGGGTTGCTAGACTTTCTAATAGATGGGAGCTTGAATTTAGGCTTTTCTTCATTTACTGGTTTAGTCTTGAGAACCTGTTTGGATTGATCCACTGGCTCGCTGAATCTTGTCTTGGTTTCTGCTTGTTGACTGTTATTTAAGTACTCATCAAGAGTCATTGAAGGTGAATCATCATGACGTTTTAGAATTGATTTGGATTTTGAATTGGAATTGGAACTGCCATCCAATTTGGAATTAACTAAATCCTCGACCTCTTTAGCACTTTCTATTACACGAGAAAAAGTGTCATTTTTAGATCTTTGATTCAATCTATTGCGTCTTGAGTTTCTATTCAAGCTTCTTGAATCTAAAATTCTTAAGATAAATGCTGGAAGTAACTTGTATAAACCGAAAATGGTGATTAAAACACCTATGATTAGAATTAAATCTATTAGACGATAAACGATACTTCCATAAACAAGAACTAAACCAATGACTGTTAATAAAATACCAGTAAATATATCTAACGAATCTGCCAATTAACCCACCTAAAAATATCAAATAATAATCAAAAAATGGTTAAATTAAGCCTATAATAAAAAATTAACCATTATTAATATTTATATATAATATTAATCATTTATATAATTTTGTTTTTAATTAATAAAAAAAGGCCTAAAAATTAGTAAAAAAACTAAATTATAATAAAAAATCGATTAAAATAAAAAATCTGTGATAAATTCATAGTCTAACAATAAATAAAAACAAAATTAAATAAAATTTAAGAGAATGGGCAATTTATATGAAGATTGTAAAATCCAAAAATGATTATAATATTTTAAAATAAATGAAAAAGACGATATGAATGTTAAATTTATTTTAAAGAGTAAATTATACTTTATTTGTAATATTAACCTCAAATTATTTCCTAAATTAGAAAAAAAGACAATATTTAAATAATAAGTCATTAAGATTATTTAACAAAAGAGGTGAAATGAATGATTTTTAAAAAATATAAAAATGAAATTGGCACAAGCATAAGTGAAAGCATAAAATATAATCTTAAATCAAGCATTGAAGCTATTTCAAAGGATAATAGAGGCCAAGGAGCTGCAGAATATATTCTGTTATTCGGAGGAGTGATTGTAATAGCTTTAGCAGGACTGTTGATTTACAGATCTTACTTCAGCAATAATGCAAGCGGATTGAATGCAACACAGGATATAAGCTCCATTAGAAACAATGTAAGCATTTATTGAATTACAGAAAAAAACTTGTAAATCTTAAATGGTAAAATATAATGAATGAACTAGAATATCTTAAATTGGACAATAGAGGCCAAACAAGTGTTGAAGTAATTTTATTGATAGGTTCCATTTTAGTGATTTCAATCATTTGCGGAACTTACATCTATAAAATCAATTTGGAAATCAATGATCTATTCAATGAAACGCTTTCTAAAGGAAGACTTTTTTTGCTTAATAAATTAGATTAAACTAAAAAATCCTGGTAAAAATCCTAAAAATCAATTTTATACAAAATAAAACAGCTGAAAAAATGAAAAAATAGACTAGTAATGTTATAATAAGTAAAAAAAGTTAAAAAAAGTAAAATAATTAAAAAAAGAAAAAATAATAAATCTTTCTAAGTAAATAGAAAACCCCCGCAAACTAATTGTTAAATGGAGATTTATTATTTTATAAATATGACAATATGATTGATTGAAAATAAAGAATTTAATTGAATAGAATTAAATAATTCATTCAATCTAATCAAGTAATCTTTCTAAAGTTGCTTTCCAAGAAGCTGATGAAACATTGGTTAATTTCATGTCAGTTCTTTTGACAACAATTCTTTCTTGAGGACATACTTTAGTACATGCACCGCATAAAACACAGTATTCATCATTGAACTTAGCGACATTATCTTCAAGAACAATTGCATTACATGCACAAAGGTCTACACAGGATCCACAACCTACACAGTCCTCTTCAGTAGTGGTTATTTCACCTTCAAATGGTTTGGTAACTTCTGCTGCATCTACAGGGCAGATTTCCTTACACCATCCACAGTTGATACAATCGGATCCAATGAATATGTCACCGGTGATTTCAGGCTTTTCGATTTCATCGCTATGCATACAGGTAACACATACTGTTTTGATTGCTTCTTGAGGACATACTCTCTTACATACTCCACAGTAGACACATTTATCCTCATCCACTTCAATGGAACAAGCTTCAGGAGTATTTACAACAGTGATTGCATCTGCAGGACATAATTCAGCACAAGCGCTACAGTAGATACATTCCTCATCGTTTATTGAAATTTCACCTTTCAACAAGTCATTTCTATCAGGCAATTCCCTTTTGAACAATATTGCATCTTGAGGACATGCTACAGTACATCTTCCACAGAATTCACATGCTTCATCATCAATTGCAGATTCATGAGTCCAAGTTGGATAAGCAGCCAAGTCTTTGGAACTTGAACCATCAATTTCAAAGTCCAATGCTCCAAATGGACAAGCAGATGCACATAAACCACAAATAACACAAGTGTCTTCATCTATTGCAAGCTTGTTTCCATCTATCTGACCTCTTGCAATACCTAAAACATCCCCTAAATCTAAGGAGCTGGTTGGACAAGAGTCAGCACATATTCCACATGCTAAACATACATTATTATCATAAGATAATTTTCTTGTTTCGCTTCCATCTCTTTGAATAAAAATCATAACAATCCCACACTTAAATAAATATCTAATTGTTATATCATATAAAGTATACTAAATAATTTTAATATATTTAATACTATATTTATCGACATGAATATATAAACATAACGATTTAATTTTAGGGAGCGATTAAATATTTTTCTAAATTTCATGAATTTTTAAAAAATACTTAATTTAAATAGGTTATACAAATAAATTAAAGAAAAAAATGATTTAAATTAAAAATAAAGGATAAACTTCCGAAAAAATTAGTAATAAAAAATAAGCAAAAATGAATAAAAAATAATAAGAATCAGGAACTTAATCCATAAAAGTAATAAAAAATGAAAAAATGGAATTGCTTATATCAATTCACCTTTCTGATTGATTTTTCCTTGACGTATACGAGTGGAAGAAATAGGTATTCCATCATCTGCCAAGACAAAGCTTACGACAACTATATCAAGTGGCTTCATGCCTTTACTAACTCTGATTTCATTGATTTTTATAGCATTAGGTTCAGTTTCCTCACTAACAACAATTGCATCATAATCCTCATCATGAATAGTTGGACCATAAGGATCATCCAAACGTGAAATATGGAAATTCTTATACTTTGTACCTAAGAATTCATTTAAATTAGCCATACGAACATTGCAAGAGTCTATATCCCCTTCCTTCTGACCTGCGAAAACATTGGAAGTGACTCCTATTTCAACATTTTCACCAATTTCAAAAGCCTTGGCAATCAAGCTTCTATGACCATAATGAAATTTGTCAAATGTTCCCCCAACAGCTACTCGTTTATACTTTGCCATAATAATCAACAAATATTCGTTAAAAACAGTTTTATAAAAAAATCAATTAATCTACAATTTAAATTTAAATTTAAAGTTATATAAACTTAATGAAAATAATTTAAAAAATATCCTATAAAACAAAATAAGTAAAGATTTAAAATTAATTAAAATAAATAAAAATAGAATTAAAATAAATTAAAATAAATAAAAATTTAATTAAAAAATTTTTAAAAAAAATAAAAATTATAGAATAAAACTTTAAAAGAATTATTCTATCTCTCCAATCAAATAATAAATAAATCTAGAATGGTATAAGCGCATAATTCTTAGGTATGCTATAAGATTTGGTATTCCAATTCTTAATGTTACCTAATTCATTTCTGCGGCTTGTTGCATCAGCAGTATACCAGGTTTGTGATATTGGATCGTAAACTTGAGCCCATACGTGACCAGTATTTAATCCGCTAGCGAATTTACAGTTCTTTGCATGGGAATATCTTGCATAAATACCTACAGACCTGCACATTGCTACAATCAAGTTAGCCTTATCACAACAGTTACCGCCTTTGGAACTTAAAGTACCTTTTGCTCCTTTTAATGAATTTGTATAGAAATTGTATCTGATGTCATCTCTCACAAATTCAAAGATAGCATTTGCCTTAGCCTTAGGGCTTGACAATCCAGCAGTTAATTGTTTCGCTTTCTTTTTAATAGCATCGTTAAGTGCGGATTTACCGCCTGTTTTCAAGTATTTAGCAAATACATCTGAATCGAATATCTGCCTATAGTTTAGGATTTTACCATTTTGACTAATGGAAATGGAGTATCCTCCTCTAACCAAACTGGTTTTAACTGTTACGTAAGAAGGCAATTTTTTATGGTTGCCATAATAATCCAATGCAGCAGTAAACGCATAAATGTAAAGGTTTGCTTCCATTTTACCTAAATTAGTTGGCTTGTAATTAGGAATACGTTTATTTTCATTAACAAAGCTTGTAACATTCTTTGCTAACTTAAGGTATTCCGCTTTATATAACTTACCACTAATCTTGCTTCCAGAGGAATTGTAATTATTTGATAAATCCTTAATTTTAACATTTGCTTTTGAACCGCTATTAATGTTGGTTATAGCACCAGCCATAAGATATGCAAATTCATCCATAGTGTACTTTCTGCCATCAATATTTACGCTGTATTGCTTATTTAGAATATTGATGTATTCGACACGGACCTTTAAATCCTTAGCTGCAGTAATGATTTTTGATATGCTGATAGATGGTTCAACCACTTTAACCTTTGTTGAAAGCTTGGATGAATCATAATACTTATTTCCAGCATAGCTCACTTCAATAGGATAAGTTCCTAATTTGTAGTTCATTACCAAACTAACTTTACCTTTTGAATTGGTAGTTTTGGTAAAGGTCTTGCCGTCAAGGGTAATGGTCACTTTCTTATTTGACAATGCTTTTCCAGCAGAGTTCTTTAAAGTGATGTAATAATTAAATCCTTTTCCAACAGAACTATCAGAACCTTTTATCTTGGTAGATCCCTTTTCAACAGTCAAATCAGCATTTGCAGAAGATTTGACAAACATATCATTTCCTGGGAAACTAATTTTCATTTTTAAAGTACCGAGATACTTTACAGGAACAATTGCCTTTCCCTTTGAATTAGTTTTCAGTTTGTATGTTACATTCTTATTGGTTACCTTAACAATGAGCTTCTTGTTCTTTACAGGATCGCCATTGGATTTTTTAAGGTTTACAACAAAATCTTCACCATACTTCAAGGAAGTAGAGGAATATGATAATGCTGTTTTACACTTAATAGGTTTTACATATGATTTTGTTGAGGATTTGTATAAATTATCATTACCTGCATAACTAATGATAACAGAAAAACTCTTTTTAGTGGTTACGAAAAGTTTTGCTTGACCTTTGGAATTGGTAGTTATCCTATAAATTTTATTATTAAATGTAGGAATTCTAAACTTAATCTTTTTACCACTTATAGCTTTTCCGCTTTTCTTATTCACTAAAGTGACAATCAACGGAGTTGATCTTGGAACAGTGGTATTTTTAACTTTTAGACTGGTTCCGCTTTTTAAAACCTTAATGTATTTTGTGATTTTAAAAGCCTTAAAGGAACTGTCTCCTTTAAATTGGATAATAGTCTTAAAAGTTCCAATCTTATGGTAATTAAGCTTTACCTGTCCTTTTGAGTTAGTGGTCATAGTAAAAACTTTTTTCTTACTAGGTACACTAATTTGAACTTTTTTACCACTTAATACTTTACCATTCTTATCTTTTAATGTAATAACTATAGGAGTTCCAGAGTAAATTTTAGTCTTTGACACAGTTATGCTGGTTGCAGTCTTTACAGTTGATGATGAGGAATTTGTATCTTCAAATATAGCCTCATGGCTATTGTCCTCTTCCCCTTCACTTAAAGTGGAACTAGCATCATTAGAAGCGTCAGCAGCACTTGAACCTAAACTGGAAGTAGCTTCATTAGATAATTGATCAGTATAAGAATTTCCAACTGACTCTTCAGATTCAGAATCGATAGAATCACTAAGAATATTAGAGTTATCTGGATTATTCGACATATCTAAGGCATCACTTGCAGACACTCCACTTATTGCAATGAAGAATAAGCAGAATATTGCCAAAAGCAATGCTCTTTTCTCTAACGAAATTTTTTCACCTCAATACACTAAAAAAATACAAATTTAAAAGTTTTAAAAAAATAACTCTTAAAATCAAATATCTTTAAAATTATTTTTTATTTTACTAATGCAATAAAAAATATGAGTTCCTCAATAAGAATTAAAAAAATTTCATATTTTAGAAATTTCTATAATATTAAAATCTTATTAAAAAATCTTTATTAAATGAAATAAAAACTCATAGTATTTTATTGAAAATTTATCCAATGAAATACTAAAAATAAAGATAATTAAACTATTTTTAGATAATATTTTTTTAATGTTATGTATAATTAAGGTATAATACCTTATAAATCTTTCCCATAAAAATTTTAAAAAATAAGAAAGGTATACTCTTTAAACTAATTGAATCTAATTATATTTAGTTGTTTTTATTTTTAAATATAAAAAAATTATTTAAAATAATAATCTAGTTAAATTAAACTGTTACAAATAAAAATAGCTATTTAGAATAAATAATAATAAAAAAAGGTTAATAATTCGAATTAAGATAAAATAATGGCTAAAATTAATTATTTTATTAAAATTTAATAGGATAATAATTGAATAATTAAAATATAAACAAATATTTATTATTTAACTTTAAAAAGAACAATAAATATACTAAATAAATAAAATAATTCAAAAATAATAAACCTATATGAAAAATCAATTAAAATCATTTAAATAATGAAAAAAACTAATAATATTTGTCCTTTATATTATTTATACTCGATTTATTTAGCTTTAATTGAAAAATAAACCTTATTTAGCTAGAAAAGGAAAAATAATTTAAAATTTTAATTTATTAAGAAAAAATGTTAAAATTTTAAAGAAAAATAATTTAAAAAATAAACAAAAAATTGAAAAATTTTTTTCTATGTTTTTTATGCTTAAGCCATATTTTGATGATGATCTTAATCATTCATCAAGTTGTTGATCATGGTCATATTCCAAACCGAATGGACATGCATGAGCAGTTACTCCATGAATAAGATCTATATCCTCCAAAATCTTATTCTGAACCAAATGAACAATCTTATGGGATTCATCTAAACTCATTTCCGGCGGAAGCTCAATGTGCAAAGTGACTGTAGCATATGAACCTAAATAGTTCACCCTTACATCATGTGTACCGCAAACCTTGTCAACGGAATTGGAAACCTCTATGATCTTATCAACCAAATCTTGAGATGGAACCTTCCCCATGATGTTATCTAGGTTCTCACGGACAACCTCAACTGCTGTTTTAACAATCAATAAACCGATTACCAATGCAATCAATGGGTCCAAACGAGGGTAACCATATTGGGCAATGAGGATACCGAACAATATTGCAAGTGATGACATTATATCAACTCTTTGATGCTTTCCATCAGCAACAAGTGCAGGACTGTTTGCCATTTGTCCCAATTTAATGATATACTGACTCATTGCAAAATTTACAATAACACCAGTAATCGCCATGACAATAGCTATAGGTTCTGGAATCGCAAGTGTACCTCCAAAGAACAATCTATATAGGGCACCAGTAATGATTTCGTAAGCAATGATTGCCAAGAATACTACAATAACCAATCCTGCAATTGCTTCAGCCCTTCCATGACCTAATGGATGCTCAGCATCTGCAGGCTTGCTGCCTATCTTGAATCCAACATAAGCTATTACTGAGGTAACTATATCAGATATTGTATGGGCCCCTTCAGATATAAGCGCATAACTTCCGGACATTATCCCTACAGCGATGTTGAAAACAGTCAGGAAAATATTTCCTAAAATAGCCACATAAGCTGCCCTTTTTCCTAACCTTTCCCTATCCTCTTTTTTCATATTATCCATTCTTTATGTTCATTGATTGATTAAATAAATATTCAATACTTAATCTTGTTATCAAATTACCATTTATCCATTTATTAATTTATATTTTACTGATTGATTTAGTTTAAAAATAATAATAATCTTATAAAAAAATCCATTATGTAATACAAAATTTAATATTTTTATTACCACTTAATATTCTGTAAGTTTTAATATATAATTCTTATTAAAAAAAGTTGAAAAAAATGCAAAAAATAAAAGATTTTTAATTATAAAAATCTCTTAAAATAAAATTTAAATAAAAATTTAAAGCAAAATTGAAAATAAAATTAAATGGATTAAAATCTAATAATCCAAATCCTTTAAGATATCCATTGCCTTTTCAATGTTTTCATATGAATTAGCATAGGACATTCTTACATGCTCTTCTCCTAAGCTTCCAAATGGAGATCCTGGAACTGAGATGACTCCAGCTTCTGCAGCAGCCTTTACAAATTCCATAGGCCTATCAACTTTAGGGAAAACATAGAATGCACCTTTGCAGTCCACTGTTTCATATCCCATATCGTTTAAGCTTGAAACTATCAAGTCTCTTCTTCTTGAAAACTCAGACACCATATTTTTTACAGAGTCTTGTGGTCCAGTAAGAGCTTCAATAGCTCCAACTTGAGAAACAGAAGGTGCATTTGCAGTACAGTATTGGTGAACCTTAAGCATGTTTTCAGTCACTTCATCATTTGCAACCATATAGCCTACTCTAAGGCCTGTCATTGCATAGGTTTTGGAAAATCCATTAATGGTTATTACATTGTCACAGTATTCCGCAGGAGAGTGGTTTTTGGTTCCATAAATAATCTTTTCATATATTTCATCTGAAATGATATAAAAGTCATGGTCTGTTGCCAAGTCTGCAATTCCCTTGATATCCTCCTTATCCATTACTGCACCAGTTGGATTTGAAGGTGAGTTGATGATCAATCCTTTTGTGTTCTTGTCAATCTTTTCCTGAACGTCTTCCACTTTCATCTTGAATTCATTTTCCATTGGAGTGGTAAGTTCAACCACATTAGCTTCAGCCAATTGCACACAAGTGTAATATGACAGGAATCCAGGATTTGGAACAAGCACATTATCTCCTTTTTCAAACAAAGCCTGTGCAGCAGTGTATAATGATTCACTTGCACCGCAAGTTACTATAACGTTTTCAGCATCAGCCTTTATATTGTTGTCCTTAGCAAGCTTATCTACAATAGCTTCTCTAAGTTCAATCAATCCTTTGTTTGAAGTGTATTTGGTGTATCCTTCATCAATAGCTCTTTTCATTGCATCCTTGATATTTTGAGGAACATCAAAGTCAGGTTCTCCGATTCCTAGATTTACTGCATCAGGATTAGTGACTTCAAACATCTTTCTAATTAGAGATAATTCTATTTCTTCAACTCTTTTTGCAGGATTTAACATAATAACACCTTTAATAAAAAATAACAATTAATAAGATAATTTAATCGAATTTGAAATTGATTATTGAAAATTAAATTTTAAATTGATTATAAAATTGATTATTAAAAAATAATAAATTTATACATTAATATATTGGAATTAATATTTTATATATTTTTAATTGCAAGCTCCGCAATTGTAACATATTCCCTCTTCACACCAGGGAGTCTGTTCACCAGTCCTAATCTTTTCATATTCTGACTTCAAGAACTCCTTGCTAACGCTTACATTGATTGAATCCCAAGGCAATTCATCTTCCAAATCATAACTTGGAGCATTTTCACCCCACTCTCTAATGCTGATCTTCTCATTCAATGCCCTTTCGATAAGGTTTCCGATATCCTTGTCTCCACAAGACAGCACATATTGTATAAGTCCCATCTTGGCACTATCAAACTTAATGTTCAAACCCTTAAGATTCTTCTTGAGATATCTTATCTTTGACTTGATTTCCTTCATGTCATAGCTTTCCCACTGAAGAGGGGTATGTGGCTTTGGAATTACAGGGTTTACACTAAAGCTAATTGAAACCTTAGCCTTTTTCTTAGACTTGGATTTTTTATCCTTTTTCCTTGATTTTTTAGATTTTGAAGCACTTGAAACAGCATCATTTTCAGAAGACGAATTAGGTATTGATTTAATTGAATTGTCGTTTAATTTAATTGAAGATGTTGAATTTAAATCAATATTATACTTCATGGAATCAATTTGCTTCATCATATTTGAAAGTTCTTCAATATCGTCTTCAGACTCATAGGGCAAACCGATTAAAAAATACAATTTAATATTAAAACCTAGTTCAACAGCATCACTTATTACCCTTAGGACTTCCTCATCCTTGATGTCCTTATTGATTCTGCGCCTTAGGGAATAAATTGATTCAGGAGCTATTGTCAATGTCTTCAATCCACTTGACTTAAGTGCAGTCAAGGTTTCCCTTGTGATTGATTCAATTCTCATAGAGGGGGTTGATACCTGAAATCCCCTTTCCTTCAATCCTTCTGTCAAGTCATTTATCCGTGAGTAATCGGATACAGCTGCACCAATCAATGATATCTTATTCAAGCCAGTGTTTTCTCTAGCTTCCTCTGCAATTGAAAAGAGATCATTCAAATTGGTTTCCCTAAGAGGCCTATACATATAACTGGACATGCAGAACCTGCATCCTCTTGTACATGCCCTTGAAACATTCAATAGAATTGAATTTGAAAATGCAGGAATGAAATCCTTATCATCGGTTTCTGTAACGATTGGACAAGTCAGATGATAAATGCTTTCCATATCCTCTGACAGCACTATATTTGTTTCATTGTTGAATTCAGATATGTATAAACCTTCAATGTCTAAAAATGGAGCCAAATCCATTTTATCATCAATGCCATCTTCATTTTCATTGATTTTATTATTTTTACTCTTTTTACTCTTTTTAGATAGCTTTAATGAGGAATACAAATCCAAAAAGTCATACATTACAGCTTCCGCTTCCCCAACAACAAAAATGTCTATAAAGTCAGATAAAGGCAATGGATTAGCACTAGCGCAAGGACCTCCAGCAATGATTAAGGGATCATCTGATGTTCTGTCTTCCCTTCTAAGTGGGATGTCAGCTTCCCTCAACATCTCCAGCACATGGAAATAGTCCTGTTCATATTGAAGGGAAAATGAAACAATGTCAAAGTCAGACAATGGACTGTTGGTCTCCAAACTTCTTGTGGAAGGATAAATGATTCTTTCAGAGTATGTATCCTCCCTTTCATTGATATAATTATAAATGATCTGGTAACCTAAGGAACTCATTGCAGTCTTGTAAACATTTGGATAAACCAATCCAAAACGTATGTCTGCCTTAAGTGGATTCTTTATAATTATATTCTTTTCCTTAAACATGCTTTAGTCCTTTTTAAAATACTTGTTTTTATTAAAATCAATATAAAGTTTGTTTATACGAATATAATAAATTTTACTATGATTAAACTTAAATTTTGATATGAAATTTACGAAATAAAATCAATTTAATAAGCAGAATATAAATCTTAATCTCATTTTAATATTTATTTCAAGATATAAGTAATATATAAGCTTTTTTATGGAAACAAAAGTGTGATTTTACACAAAAGCACAATTAGAAAATATATTTAAATTAAAAAGTTAAAATATGAATTAACTAATCTTTAAAATAAAAAATAACAATTTTAAGGATAGTTTAAAAAATAAAAGGAGGAGAATAAATAAAAATGAGGTGTTAGCATTAGAACTAAAATGATTATTTTAGCTTTATTGGTAGTGCTGTTTTTCAGCATAAGCAGCATAAGCGCTCAAAGCGTGAATAATTCTAATGATGTGGATAAGAATATCCTTAAATCCAATTCTTCAAGCAACAAGGCTGCTGTAAATATTGCCTCTAAAGCAAAGACAAAAAGCACTAATAAGACAAGCACAACTAAAACAAGCACAAGCAAAACAAAAGCAAATACAACAACAGTGAACAAGAAGACATTGGCAAAGACATCTACAAGCTTTATGAACTATGTGGAGAAGAATGGGAAATTCCCTAAAGTTAAAATCAGCAATAGGAACTATTCAAATACGGAATATTTGTATCTGATGACAAAGGCAGTTGAAAACAACTCAAATTCAAAGATTGTGATTAAGAAGAATTTAGTTAAGAAGTACAGCAACACAAATTCAAAATCTGTAAAAGGAACCTTGAATAAGACGGAATATGTTAAGATAGCCAGCAAAACCAGAAAATTCATTGATAAGAACAAAAGAGCTCCTAATTGGGTTTCATCATCTAAGGGAAATATCCCATATAACCAGTTGATTCTTTCATACAGCAAATGCTTGGATTTCTTCAATAAAAACAATAGATTGCCTAATTCAATAAAGCTTGATGATTTGGATTTGGATAAGATCAATTCTAAGATAAAAAAGAATGCCAAATCCACTGTAAATTCCAGTGCAAAGCCAAGCAATAAAACAACAAATAAAACTACATCCAATACTGTAAAGAGCAATAAAACTAAAGCGACAAATAAAACAAAAAACACTTCAAATGAGCCCTCCAATAATGAGGATAGATCTGTTAAAGAGGAAAGCTTAGCTGAAATGGCACTGAGTAATATCCATAATATATTGAATAATATTTTAGATAGGCTGGATCCTAGCAAATACCTATTGGATTTAACTAAATCTGATGAGGCTAACATTAATCTTAATACCAGCAAAATCAATGTGGACATAAATGGAAAATCAACTGTGAATGTTAAGGTTTCTGCCAAGAATGCAACAAAGACAACAAAGGCAACTACAAAGAAAACCACAGCAAGCACTAATAAGGCAAGCAAAACTAAAGCAAGTGTTTCAAAGACTGCTACCAAGTCAGTAAGCTCAAGCAAGACCACCATCAGTGAAGCTTTAAGGAAATACCTTTCAAGCACTAAAAACTGCCAAGTTAAGAATAAGGATATTCAGGATTTGGCAAAAACACTTACTTCCAAACTCAAAACAGATTATGAGAAGGGTAAAAAGCTATTCAATTGGGTTCGTGACAATATCCAGTATAAAAAATATCGAAACACATTGAGAGGAGCTGTAAAGACTCTCAAGGCAAAAAAGGGAAATTGCGTTGACCAAAGCCATCTATTGATTGCATTGTCAAGAGCTTCCGGAATTCCTGCAAGATATGTCAAGGGAGGAGGCTGCAAGTTTACCAGCGGCTATGTTTCCGGTCATATCTGGACTCAATTATATATAAACAAAAAGTGGGTGGTTGCAGATACAACAAGCCCAAGAAACACTTTAGGAAAAATCAGAAACTGGAATACAAAAAGCTATAAGTTATATGGCCAATTCTGTTCCATAAGCTTTTAGATTACTCAATCAAATTATTAATCTTTAGTTTTAATTGATTATTAAGCATAAATAATAATCGGTTAAAACTCTTATTTTTTTAAAAAATTATATTAAAATAGCTATTAGAAAGTTAAGAATAAAAATAGTTTAAAAAAGCGCCGGGACGGGGATTTGAACCCCGGTGATCTATTGATCATCGGATTAGCAGTCCGACGCCGTACCAGGCTGGGCCATCCCGACTATATATTAAAAAAAGTAATTAAAAATACGTGTATAAAATACAACATTACTATTTTATATTTACTTATTATATAAACTTTTTCTTTTTAAGAATTGGATATTTTTATCTTTATTAAAATTGATTAAAAATATTAAAAAAAGTCATTTAAGTGGCACATAAAGGAGTGGACACCCTTCATCAAACACGGTTATCTGAAAAACTAACTCCACCCCGCGGTTCTACAAGCATCAGCTGTAAGCGGTAGAGCTGCTCCTTTCCAGGCCTGACACGTTCCCACAATAAAGTCAATTAAATATTACCCTCCAGTAATATCCCTGACACCATTGATCCTGCAGGACGAGGCTTCGACATCAGCTTCACAGGCCATGATTGAATCCAAATGCCGCCTCCTTTATTTCGACTGCACCAAAGGAGATTTGTGCTTACAGAGGACTCCTAACCCTCCAGTCTAGCCAATTATAATATATTAGATTAATCTTATATAAAGTTTATTAATTCAAAAACATTTCAATTAGAATAGCCTTATTTCAAGAAACAGAAGATAACTAAGAGTATTTTTTAAAATAGAACAAAAAATGATAAAAACAAGCTAAAATAGGTTAAATAAATAAAATTAATTATGAAATAAAATTATAAAAATAGAAATATGATTAAAGATAAGAAAAGGGAAATATAATTAAAATAAGGAAATGAACAAAAAATAAATTTACAAGTATTCTTTTAATATCTTAATAATATCTCCATCAGATATGATACCTACAAGCTCACCATCGTCAACTACAGGCAACTGGTTTATGATGTTATCTCCAGGAGCATTATCAAACATGACAGAAACAGCATCTTTAATGGTATCTTCAGAAGATACGCATGCAACATCCTTAACCATAGCAGATTTCACTTTGGTACCATATTGATAATTGTCTAAAATCAAGTTATGCCCTAAATCTGTAGCGGTTACGATACCAACCATTTTTCCATTGTCAACAACAGGCATTGCACTTATCTTATTCTTCATTAGCTTTTCAAAAGCGAAAACAGTTGCTTCTTCACATTCAACTGTTAAAACGTCTTTTGTCATTAAGTCTTTAACTTTTGTCTTTTCTAACATTATTCAAACCTCCATATGTTTCAGCGATTGAATTAATTATAAAATCTATAGTTGTAATTCTATCTATATTCTCAACAACAGGAACTCTTTCCTTATTTCCTTGATCTTTAATGTACTTTTGGATCTTTCTGATTGCCTCAAAGTTATCCAAATACTTCTGCAGGGACCTATGGGCCCAACCGTCACTGCATCGTGAATAAAGTCTGCTTTTATGCATTTCCTCATCTTCAAGGCTTAATACAAACATTAAAACATTATCCTTTTCCATCAGGTCTTTACGGATAAATCCAGGAACTATATGGACTCCTTCAATGATAATGCTTATTCCTTCAGTCAATGCCCTTTCAATGACAGCTTCCACACCAACGCTTACATTTGTGACATGATCTTTAAATCCTGCCAAAACACGATCGAATTCAGGTGGAGGAGCCACCCTTAAAGCTTCATGAGCCATAAATGATGATTCATGGAGCACAGGACTTAATTCCTTCGATACAATCTTTCGCATGACTTCTCTAATCATATCAGTGTTCATCATGCCTTTAATACCCAATTTTCTGGATATCTCATATGATATGGATGAAGTTCCGATACCGGAAACACCGCCAATTAAAATTATCAATGGTGCATCTGTCTTTCGTATCTTTCTCCAATTCAGATAGTTTTCAGCAAATAAAGGGTCTTCTTTCTCCAATAAATCTACAATTCTTTTAACTATATCATCAGTGGTAATTGAAGAAATATCATTTTCCATCAAGTCTGATTCTATCTTATTAGCTATTTCATAAGCTTTGCTAGGATTTAATTCTGCACGTATAAGTGTACGTGAAAGAATCCCTTTTGAAAAGGGTTCAGTATATACTTTCCCTTTAAGTTCTCGACGAACTAGAATCATAAAATCACACCTTAATTGACATAATTCAAAGAATTATAAACTGTTTTTTCATCATTTAACTATTAATTAACTAATAAATTAAAAAATAAGCATTAAATTATCTTATTTAAAGCCCATACTAAATAAAAGCAAAAATAGTTAAATTTTGAAAATATAGATATGTCTTTAATTATTAATAATATTTACTATTAACATTTTATAAAGTTTTATATTTGATTTTTGTATGAAAATGAAAACATGAAGATATAGTAAAAAAAATAGTAAAAAATAGAAAAATTCTGGAAAAATAAAAAGAAAAGGAGTAGATTTACTCCAAGGAAACAATTCCTATAGTGTACATAGCGTTTTCATCCACTTCAATTAAGACTGCATGCCCTTCTTCTAATCTTCCTGGGTTTGCAACAGTGGTATTTCCCACCATGTCAATGGAACATGCTTCGTGTACATGACCACAGATGTTTATGTTAGGCTGGAATTCATGAATAGGCTTTTTAACACCTTGACTTCCCACATGAGCACCGCTTTCAATGGTGTCCGCTTTAGTGTCATATGGAGGTGCATGAGTAAGCAAAATGGTTACTCTAGGAACTGCATCGTTTCCAATATAGTCATATTCAGCTAAAAGCTCATATACATGGCGATAGATTTTGTCATCATCGATTTCACCAGGAGTGTTGAATGGAGTAGGATTGGATCCTCCATAACCCATGATTACCACATTCTCATAAGCTATCAATTGGTCATGCAAACAGAATGCAGGTCTTTCATCAGGACCGCTTTCCTTAATTGCATTACAGATTCCTGCGGGGTCACAGTTACCCGGAATTGCAAATACATCTACATCACATTCTTCAACGATTTCATCGATGAATGGTTTTACAAAACTTAACGGTTCAAATTCAGTAATGCTGAAATCTGTAATATCTCCAGCAATCAATACTAAAGAAATATCATCATTTTGTTTTAGGTAATTGATTAAGCTTTCACTCTTTTTACCGTGTACATCACTAATTGCTAAAATTTTCATTTTAAAACGTCCTTAAAACTTTAAAATTACGTAAAATTATAATTATAAAAAAATAATTTAAAAAAAGAATATTCATTTTATATTATGTTTATTCAGCGAAAAATGGAGCCATTTCCTTTAAAGCCAATTGGATATTTGATTTTTCACCATACAATGCAATTGTTGAATCGGTGTCAAACTCCATTATAAGTCCATAATATTCAGCTATTTCCTGTACTCTATCTTCTGCAATTGGATTTCTTAAAGTAATCTTTGCATATGATAATCCTGGAGGAACATTTTGAATGAATCTAGATTGGGTATCTGAAATCTTAAATATCTCTTCTCCCCTATTTGCTCTTTGAAGCTTATCTAACCATTCCTCATAAAAGTCCTTGTCATAACTTTCTGCAAGAGAGAGCAATATTCCTTGAATCTCATTTAAGGACATGTCCGCTTTAGCCATCTCATTGATCATATCCGGATGAGAAGGGTCTTTCTTGTAAAACCCAATTTGGGATTTGACCAAACCTAAGTCCTTATTCAATTCCTTTGGAATTGGAATGCCTTTCTTGTGTAATTCTGAAGAAAGGTTAGCTATAACCAACCAGGATTGTTCTATAGGCAATGTACTCATAAATGTCCTTCCAATATTTTTAAGGTAGTAACATTAACTTTTGCGTCTGCTTCTCTTAACTCTCTTTTGATTTCATTAAGGTTATTGTATTTATCTAAAAAGAGGACATGGTGACTACCTGTACCAGTAATGTCTAAAATAGCGATTTCATCTTGATCATCAATTTCATCTCTACCTTCAATAGCTGCTTTGAATTGTACATAAGGACCATATTCTTCAGGAAGGTCTTTAAATTTAAATATTCCACCTAAAATTGCAATAAACATATTATTTCTCCAAATTCTTAATTTATTAAAATCATCTAGTAAGACCAGTATCATACCAGCAAAACTAGTTTAATTATTATCCAAATCTCATATAATTTTCATATTATTAAATTATATGAATATATTTTTAGTTATAGTAATTAATATAGTTTATTATTATACTAATAATTTTTATACAATGTAATAATTCAATTTTATTAAATCAGTTTATCAATATACTAATTATTTTTGGATCATATGACAAAAAATTAAAAAAATAGTGGTTTTGACAATTAGTAAAATAATTAGTTAATATGCGAACTAAAAAAAATTGTTTAAAAAAAAAGAAAAGATAAGTAGAGTAATCTACTTATTCAATTTTTTCTAATACAGGAGCTGCGTCGATTAATTGTGCGTCGAAAGTTAATTCGTCTGCGCTTAATCCCATAGCTAATCCGTATAATTGAGCTAAGTGCATTACAGGGAATGCGAAGTCAGTTCCGTATTTTGCGTTTACTTCAGTTTGACCTACATCGAATTGTAAGTGACAGAATGGACAAACTTCTACAATAGCGTCTACACCAGCTTCAGCCATAGCGTCGAGTTTTTCTTTGGTGTAACTTAAGGTTACATCAATATCTCTTGCTCTTAAACCTCCACCTGCACCACAGCACATCATTTTGTTTTTGTATGGTACGGATTTTGCACCAGTGATTTCTACTAATTCATCTAAGATGGTTGGGTTTTCTGCGGATTCTTCAATACCTACTTCTGCGGTAGGTTTTAAGAAGTGGCATCCGTAGTGTACAGCTACATTAATACCTAAGTCTTTGGTGAACATTTCAGATAATTTGTCAAGACCTACGTCGTTGTATAAAATTTCTGCAAAGTGTCTTACTTTGGTTTCACCTTTGAATTGTTTGTCAGTAGTTTCAGCTAAGATAGCGTTAATTTCGTCTTTTTTAGCTGGGTTTTCTTTTAATAAGTGGTCACATTCACGTAAGGAACCGAAACATCCGTTACATTCGGTCATGATTTCTGCACCCATTTCTTCTGCAATAGCGAGGTTACGTGCTGCAATAGTAGCCCAGGTGGTTTGGTCAAAGGATCCGAATACACCAGGTGCAGGACAACAGGATGCTCCTTCCATGTCTTTTAATTCAATGTCTAATTTATCGAATAAGATTCTGGTTGCTTTTTCGATACCAGGGTAACGGTTGTTCATGATACAACCTAAGAAATATGCAATCTCCATAATAATAACTCCTTAATCAATTTATTCTAATTCTCCAGTTTCCATGTTGAAACCGATTAATTTATCAAATTCACATGCTGCACAGATTTTTTGTACTTCTTCTAATGCTTCAGGGAAAGCATGTACAGTTGGAGGTAATTCAGGAAGTCCAATATCTGCTCTTAAAGCTTTGGTTTTGTCGTTGATAGGTACACCGTGACCGGTTTTAATTACGAAGGAACCAGTTGCTTTGTGTGCGTCAGCCATGTATCCAGCTTTTGCAGCTTCGTTACGTGCCATTTTGATGATGTCTACGATTTTTACACTTCTAGGACATCTTTCTTGGCAGGTGTAACAGGTAGTACACATCCATAATGCAGGATCAGATACTACTTCTTCTCTGAGTCCTAATAAACATTTTCTTACAATTTGTCTTACTCTGTAAGGAGTTCTTCTACCAGAAGGACATCCTCCACCACAGGTACCGCATTGGAAACAGTGGTCTACAGTTTCAATTCCAGCATCAACGAATTTTTGAGTAAATTCTTTATCAATATCATCCATTGAATATATATCATTTTCTTTTAATAAAGTCATATTATCGCTCTCTTCATTTTCTTCTGAAGCTTCTTCTTCAACTGCTACTTCAACAGCTTCTTCAGGAGCTTCATCTTCTGAAAGTTTATCATCAATTGATTCTTCCGCATTATCTAAAGAAACTTCCTCTTCAGGAACCTCTTCAACTGCTTCTTCAACAGCTTCTTCTTCAACAGGAGCCTCTTCAGCTTCAACTTCTTCTTCAGCTTCAGCTACCTCTTCAGCAGCCTCTTCTTCAGAAATAGTTTCAGAATCAGATTTGGTTTCAATTTCCTCTTCTGAAGATGTCTGTATAGCGTCAGCAGCTTCTTCAACAGACTCTGCTTCTTTAGATAAATTCTCTTCTATATCTTTATTTGCCCTACCGATGAGGGATTTAAGAGTATCTAACACAGACATTGAAAAACACACCTAGGACAATCATAGGTTTACCTCACGTCCTTAATTATAATTATATTAGAATAGTATATAAAGGTTTTGTAAAATTTTGAAAGTGTAACCTAAAAGGTTACACTCTTCTTAAAGTTTAGGTTAGCCTTAAATTGAAAAAATAATCGATTAAAATAGAGATAAAAAATTAGAAAAATTTTAAAAAAATAGGGTTTAGTGAAAAAATAATCAAAAAATAGCAGTATAAAAAAATAGAATTTATTAAAAAAAATATTGAAAAAAAGTAAAATAAAAAAATATTAGCTGTCTAGGATAAGACATCAACTGAGTTATCGGAAAGCTTTTTCAAAGTTCTTGCAAAAGCAACCATCTCATCTGTAGGAATGTCCCCGATAGTTGCATCTTTCCATTGATCAAATATGTCAAGCAAAATTTGGCAAGCCTTTTTTCCATCTTCAGTTAGCAATAATATTTTTTTGGTATTGTTTTCAGCATCAATGGTTTTAGTGATTAAACCTTTAATCAATAGGTTTTTAGTTGTTTTACTAATGTTAGCTTCAGTCACATGGAATTGCCTTACAAGATCAATTTGATTAAGACCTTCATTTGTATAAATTTCCATAAGGATTGGTATTTCGCCAATATTGATATCTAAATTTTCCATGTTTTTTCTAAAAAACATTTCATAGCTTTTCAATAGGTTCATTAAGTAATTTACTTGTTCTGGAATAATGGTTTCATTTTCATTCATTAAAATCCCCCCTTACTAAGGGAATCATTTTGCAGTTAGCATATAATTTTACGTATTAAAGATAATATATTTCTTAATATATAAAAAGTTTACCTAAGTTAAGTTAATTAAGTATTTTTCTAAACATTGTTATAAAAATTTTAAAGATTTTTAAATACAGTGATAACTGCTAAAATAATTAAGAAATAAGTGAAACTTGCAAAAACATTAATTATAAAAAGGAATAGATAATTAATTGAATCATTAAAAATAAGGAATTGCGGATAAAATGAAACAATTTGAAATAAAAAGCCATGACGGTCCTGGAAGATATGGAAAGCTTGGAGATTTGGAAACTCCAGCAATAATCGATAAGGATGACTTTTCAATAGCTGATGATGAATCCTCAGCTTATGATGTTGAAAAGGAAATTGCAGAGTGGAGCGTTAATCAAACCATTGAAAAAGCGAAACTGGTTGAAGATAAGGAAATAGCTGTTATCCAAGGAAGCAAGTACATCGACTTGCGTATCAAATGCCTTAAGGAACTTGAAGAGCTCGGATACAATGGATTCATTATAGCGAATGCAGATGATTTGCTCCTTCATCCAAGAGACTTGGTTGACTTGATTGTTGCACTTAGGCAAAACATGAAAGCATCCAGCTACTTGATATTCCCATTTGCTGAAGCTCAATTCATTCCACTTCTTGCATATATGGGAGTTGATGCATTCTTCGATGACATTGGTGAATATTACAGTTATATCAATGTTCTTATGAGTCCAACTAAAAATTACGATTTAGAGACCTACAATCTTTATGAGATGAGTAGGAAAGAGCTTGAAGCTTACAATAAGAACACAATCGACTTCGTCTTAAGGGAAGTTAGGGAACATATGAAAAACAGCAGCTTGAGAAACCTTGTGGAAGAAAGGTCTGCTACAAGCCCACAGTATGCTTCTGCACTTAGAATACTTGATAAGAATTACTCTGATTACTTATTGGAGTATACTCAAGTTTATTAGTAAAATTATTAAAAAAAGTTAAAATAAATTAAAAAAAGAAGATTGAAAATCTTCTTATTTCTATTTTTAAAAAATTATTCATTTACTTCAAATTCAACTACTTCTTTATTGTCATTCACTATTTTTGCAATAGCTTCTTGAGCGCTATTCAGTTTTTCATCACATTCCTTGACTAAAACCATTGCTTTCTTAAACTCTTCTATTGCATCATCCAAGGAAACTTCACCGGTTTCCAAGTTGTTTACGATTTTTTCCAATTCAGCTAATTTCTCTTCAAAACTAAAATTCTCGTTTTCTTCAGCCATCATATCACCTTTGATTTAATCTTTTTAATTTTCAATTCTATAATTATAAGACTCTTGTATTTACTTTGCCATCCTTAAATTCTAATTCCAATTCCTCATCTTTCTTCAAATCTTTTGCATAAGAGACTACCTTTCCTTTGGATCTTGCTACCGCATAACCTCTTTGTATAGTCAATAAAGGATTTAAAACCTTTAGCTTATCGATATTCCTTGATAATGTAATTGTTTTCTCATCTAAAATTGACTGAGGATTCCTGAAAACATTAGAACTCTTGACTTTAGATAATCTAATCTGATTTGAATGAATCATCTCTTTTGAAGAAGAGACTAATCTGCCTTTAATGAAGTCCAAATCCATTCCTCTCCTTTCATGAATCATATGAGGATTCTTGAATAAAGGCCTATTTTTTATCCTTTCGAATTTCTCAAGATTATCATTCAATTGCTTGGCCATAACATTGCTTGCCCTTGAATCCAAATCATCCACTTTTGAACTTATTTCCCTAATATCCGGAACAGCAATTTCTGCAGCTGCAGTTGGAGTTGCTGCCCTTTTATCTGCAACATAATCTGCAATGGTCCAATCGATTTCGTGGCCTACTGCACTTATTACAGGAGTTTCACATGCAAGTATTGCCTTTGCAACGATCCGTTCATTAAAGGCCCATAAGTCCTCTATGCTTCCTCCACCTCTCCCTACAATAAGTGTGTCCAATTCAAATTCATTATCAGCAACATATATTTGCCTTACCATATTGTTTGCTGCCAAATTTCCTTGAACAAGAGATGGGAATAAGATAATTTCACATAAAGGCCATCTTCTCTTGATTGTTGTTACAATATCCCTAATGGCTGCTCCAGTTGCAGCAGTGACAACCCCTATCCTTTTAGGAAACTTAGGTATTGGCTTTTTTAGAGAATCATCAAAATAGCCCTTGCTTTCCAGTTCCTTCTTCAATTGCTCAAATGCAATATGCAATTCACCTAATCCATCTTCAATAATCCTTTGAGCGTACAATTGATAGTTTCCACGGGATTTATAGACATCAACATATCCTCTAACCAAAACCTTCATTCCATTTTTAGGTTCAAATTTAAGTTTGGAGGCAAATCCGTAAAACATGACCCCCGGAATAACACTACCTTCATCCTTTAGGCTGAAATAGCAATGCCCAGACGAATAACGCTTAAAATTAGATATTTCTCCTCTTACATAGACTTGCTTCAATCTAGAGTCTGAATTGATCAGTTTCTTTATATAGTCTGTAAGCTGAGACACTGAAATATATTCCTCTTCCATTACATAACCCCATATTTTAATACAAAGTTTATACACTTGATTATTTATAAATATTTGCTATTTTATAGATATTTTTTTAATGATATAATAAGTTTGTTAAAATGAGATTGGGATATTTTGAAAATAAGTTAAAAATGCTTAAAAAAAGTTAAAAATAGTAAATTATTTATAAAAAGTTAAATGAATTCTAAAAAGAATTCAAATAACAATTTACCCAACAATAAATTTTAGGATTTGTATTTCAAAGGAAATAAATCCTTTTCAATTATAATATTAATTTTATAATATATAAAGTTTTTTGAAAAACTCAAATCAATATTATAATCCATTACAAAAAGGGATGAAAAAGCCACCTAAGGAAAAATCTTAAACCTACATTTTTTTATAAAGTTCTACAATGCAATACAATTAAGCTAAGAAAAGTAAAATGATTTTGAGAATTTCAATGAAGAAATTCAAAACCAATTCTATATCCAGTTCCATTGTATCACCTCCTAGAAATTTATCGTTGGGAATAATTTTTTAAGGTGGCAAAAACCCAAAAATAGTTTTATTTGAACCCATTTATAAAATTAACGAATTTTAAACAAGTATTTTTCAAAATAAAGATAATTTAATAATTAGATTGTAAAAATAAGTTATTTAATAAAATTATAATGTGATTAAAAAATTAAAATAAAAAAAGTTATTTTACAAAAATATTTAAAAATTCAATATTCTCTTCATCAATATGGTCTTCTATTGATTCTAGAATATTATCTACAGTTCCATCAAAAATAGCATAGGAAAGTGGCATATGCTCATAATCCCAATAATCAGATCTTTGTAAAAATGTCAATAAGCTTAAGGCTTCAAGCAAATCCAAATCCTTTTTCGAAAGTATTTTCTCCCAATCTGCCTTAAGCTCCACATCATGCTTTTCCTTAAGCAGATTCACATACTCATTATAGTC
Organism: uncultured Methanobrevibacter sp.; assembly: GCF_937898925.1. Taxonomy (GTDB): domain Archaea; phylum Methanobacteriota; class Methanobacteria; order Methanobacteriales; family Methanobacteriaceae; genus Methanobrevibacter. The sequence continues at coordinate 5,593 of NZ_CALDKF010000086.1, read as the reverse complement.
TTCAATAGCCAATTTGTATTTGAATAGAATATTTACAAGAAGGTAATTCAATCCATCCAAATCATAGTCCTTGCTTAAAACTTCCTTCTTGAAGTCATATTCCAGAATGTATTTTTCCTCCAAGTCATTTTCGCTTCCTATTTTTTCTAAAAATAAGAGATAATCATCATTGTATGAATCATAATACTCTTTAAGATATGCTCTGAATTTGACTAATTCATTTAACCTCTCTTCCCATGACAGGTTTTCCTCTGGAATCTGTAGAATCTCATTTGCTATCTTGTAAAAATCATTCATTTTATGGCCCTGGAATTTGATATGAAATAATTGAAATAATGATTAATTAAATAATATTTTTAAGTTAAATTATTGATTTTAATTAAGAAAATATTTAATTTAATTAATATTAATATTTTTTCTTAATCGAACATGTAATCTGGTCTACATCAACACTTCAAAAAACTCTTTGTTTAAGTAATTTATATGTGTGATCAGCTGTCTTCTTTTCATTTGAAGCAGTTTATGATTGTACATCAAATCATCATATCTTTCCTTATCGTACTCCTTTCCCATGTCCTTATTGCATTGAAGTTTCCAGATTTCCTTGAATTGCTTGCTCATCTGTTCCTTTATGATTTGCAGTTGCAAGGTAGCTTCATTGATTTCTGAAGTTAATTCATCTATTCTTCTCATAGAAAGCCTCCTAAATAAATTAACCCATTTTAAAAAAAAGTTAACCATATGTAAATTAATGTTGGATTTAATTGCTTATAAATAAAAAACAAGAGCATGTGGAAAGTAATGTTCTAATCAAAATTTTTCAAAAGGGATTAAATCTAAGCATTTTGAATCCAATGCTCTTTAAAAAAAGTTTGCAATAATATAAAAGTAAAAAAAGAAAAAATTTAAAAAAGAATTATTTAGATTTGCATAACTGGGCAATCTTGGCTTTAGGCAAACCTGTGGCTCTAGAAGTGTCTTCCAATGAAAAACCTTCCTTAATCATATTAACAGCAATGATATCAATACCTTGCTCAATACCCTGTTCAATACCCTGCTCAATACCTTTTCTCACTATCCTATCATAAAGTTTTTGAGTACTAGGGGGTAAAACAACCATATCAGAACCTCCATAACTATTTTCAACTTCCTTATAACACCATTTATTGGCATAAATCAATACAATCTTGATCATATCCTCATATTCCTCATGAGAGAGATCCTTTATTCCATAAAAATTATTCAAAAGCGCATTTATAGCTTCAGCCTTATTCCTTAAATTCATCATAGGACTTGCTAAAAACAAAGCCTTTTCCTTATCTGACAACCTAAACTTGTTTCTTATTTTATATAAACTATTATTTAAAGTTTGTTTTTGATTTAAAGCCTTTAACGATATTATAAGCATGGTAAACTCTTCACAAGGACCTACCCTATGTCTGAAAAGTTTGTGATTATTGTGAACCGTGCTAAAAACAACCATTCGTACATCTTTCTTATGCTTAAAATGTAAATTGGCCTGATATTCGTAAAACACTGTTTTTCTTTTATAATCCAATCTTGATGACTGGAACTCAAGGCCAATGACCAAATCCTCGAAAGTGTCAAAGGGACAGTCCGGAATAAATCTTTTTCCATCTTTTGTGAAAAATTCAGTTTCCAGTTTCTGCTTGAAATTGAATCTGAATAAATCGCTTTTCATTAAATCATCAGGACATGCATTAAGAATCTCTTGGGGAAAAGTGTTCCAAAATGCCTTTGGATAAAAGTCCATAATCAGCTCTGGAAAGTTTTCTGCAATCACATCATTGACAATGTCCAATATCCCTTGAGGATAGGTGTCAAAGATATTCTTGAAAATGCAATCATAAATATGAAATACTGCCTTAACACCTCCAACAAATTATTGTTTAATCTTAATTTGTTGAAACAAGTATTTAAATTAGTTAGTTTAATTTAATTATAATTTTACAGTCTTATTTTAATATTTCAAGTCCATACAATATTTTAATAAAATCATAGGACTATAAAAATAGTAAAAAAAGTGTTTCCACTTCATAAAATAGTCAGATATTAAAAAATTATAAAAAAAGTGAAAAATGTTAAAATGTTAAAAAAATAGTGAAACAGTCAATATCTGACTGTGCTGATCATGCGAGCCATGGTTTCATTGTCCTTGCATACAATGATCACATTGTCATTTGTGTTCTCTGGAGAGAAGAATGCAATGTAATTGCTGTCCTTGCTATTGTACCATACAGTATGGTTGGACAAGCTAATCTGCTCAGCCCCCAGCTTATAGGCTTCCTGTGTGTATAGATATTGGGAACCGTCTCCTATCAGGTCCATTGTAGACTCATTTCCCATATTGAATGATGTGATTTCAATATTGTTTTGGGAATCATTCACAATATGCATATGCGGACTCACTTGTGTCTTTGTCACATTGTCAGATATTGGAACATCCAGTGAAAATGTATCTGTTATGTTTACAGTGTGGTATATTATCTGCTCTTCTCTAGCTTGATTATAGGCGCCAATAGCTAGAAATGCTATTATTATGAGTGAGAGAATTATGATGATTATGTCTTTCCTATCCATTAGCGTTCACCATACCAATACTCGTATATATTAACCCCACAATTAGGGCAAAGAATTTCAGAACTATCTATAAGCACGCCACAAAAAGGACATTCGTCATCAAAGGGTCTTAAATCCGCTCCGCAATGTGGGCAGGTTAAGTCCCTATTGGTTACATTTTCTCCACAGAATGGACAATTCATATTATCCCCCCATTAACCATATGTCATTGTCGTCTTGGTTTTCTTCGTCAAATTCACCTTCGTACTCATCGTAGTAGGAGCTTAAATCAGCTCCACAGTGTGGGCAGATCAAGTCTCCGTTAGTTACGTATTCTCCACAAAAAGGACAGTTCATAATTGTCCCTCCCTTTACTTCTAATTCTAATATTGTTGAAGGTGCTTATAAATGTTTTTAAAAAAAGAAAAAAAGAAAATATTAGTTTAAAACTAATATTTTAATAAAAATGTTATTAATTCCACAATAATTCTGTTAGGATGCAGAATGCTGAGCAGTAGTAATTGATTTTGCAGTTACAGTTCCATTTCCAACAGCTACTTGAGTACTGTCATCAGTATTTAAAGAGATATCTGCACTGTCTAATTTATTTCCCTCATCATCATAAAGGGTTACAATTGCATGGCTAGGATATAAATCATATGAATCTTTACTTTCACAAACAATATCCCCATTTGCATCAACAGTTTTTACACTTTTATCCCCATCATTCAAATCAGTACCATCACGACTGTATAAAATATCTACAGTGACATTTTCATCTGTGTGATTTGAGCCTACATTAATTGTACAATATGTTTTTGAATCAAGTGAATGACCAGTAGAAAAAGTAGTGTTAACAATATGAATTGGCTCTTTATCGTTAAATAAACCACCATTGAAGTAGAGCATAGCCCCTGCAATAGCTGCTAAACATATGATAGCAACAATAGCAATTATTATAATATTTTTTCTGGATTTTGACTGATTTTTATGCTCACTTGTAAATATTGAAGAACCTTGAGCATCAGAGACAACGGAAGATTTTGTAGAATCCTGAGCATCCAACTCCACACCACATTTTTTACAAAACTTTGCACCTTCACCATTTTTTTCTCCACATTTAGGACAAAATATAACCATAATTAACATCCCTATAAATAGTTTTGCTAAAATAGAAGCGAATAAAACACTTCCATTTAAGCTAAAGTAACATTTTGCACATAAAACGGTTCATCTTCCATATCATTCTTTAATGAAATTTGCGCTTTATACGGTTTTTCTTCTTTCATATAGAATGCATCAAACTGATAAGTTTTGCCTGCTTCCACAGTAGTATCCATAAGAGCATAAGTTGTATCCAAAACCTTGCCATTTGCATCAAGGAACTCTACTTCCATAGACACATAATCTAAACTAGTGTCAAAATAGATGTCTCCTTTAAGATCACCATCATAATAACCATATGAATATGCAATAGTGTTTTGAACATTGCTAATGCTTACTTGGTCAGCAAGCTGGCTTTGATTATAATCACCTACACCTACCATCAATAATGCAACTAAAAACATTAAAATAATTGTAAATACAGGTAAAGCTAATAATACTTTATTATCAATATTATATTTTTTAGTTAAGAAAATAGCCAATATTCCTGCAATTATAAAGATTATACAACCGATTAATGCCATATTTCCAATTAAAAAGGTCATTATTATACCAGTTATTATAAATTGGATACCTGCAATAAGATATTCTTTTTTGAACTTAAATAAGTATATACCGAGACATCCACCCACAACAGCAATGACCATTTCAGTCATAATATTTATCCATCCAAATAACATTGGACAACTTAAACCTTCAGCAAGTCCGACGATTACTCCAATTATTCCTAAAACCAAAGGTATTAAGACTAATTTATTATCTGCTGTTGCAGATTCTGTTTTATTATTAGAATTTACAGTACTAGTTTCAGTGTGTTCTAAATCCAAGTCCCCATCAGGTTTGATTTTAGAACCACAACCTTTACAGAATTGATCGTTTTCATCAATTTCCTTTCCACAATTTGGACAAATTCCATCAATTAGATTTTCTCCACATTTTTCACAAATCATACACGTTCTCCATTATTTTACGATTTTAAAAATCAGTTTCTATTTTTATAACAGTCATTTCTTTGTTCCATGGTGAAATGGAATTTTTAAAAACACCTGTAATTTTTACTTCTTTTTCCAAATTCTCTAAAAGTTGAGTTTCAAGTTTTTCATCAAATTCCAAAAGAAAAGATACACGATTTTTGCTTAAAGGATTTTCAATTAAAACAAAATTATCAACTTCTTTTGAAAGCACACCAACAACAACTATTTCTTCACCAATATTTATTTCTCCCAAATAAGAATGATTATCAATCAAAATCTCCACAGGTTTCACAATTAGAAGTTGTTCTTTTTCGTTTACAGTAACTTCCAAAACCTCTGACTGTGTTTCTGGCTCTTTTTTTGTAGATTTACACCCCAAAACACAAAAAAATACCAAATGTTACAATCGATATTTTTATTTATTTTCAACAAGTTACATTAACTTTAATTGTTAAGAAAAACTTAAAAACAAGGGATAAAAAAACTCCTGAAAATGCATTAGCAAATATCAGGAGCTTTGTTTTAAGTAATATAGTCTTACTTTGTTATCATTGCTGTTAATTCGGCTTCGCAACACAATGTATCACCGATATAAGCCTTACCCTCAAATACAAACACGTTTGCACGTCCTTTTATTTTCTTTACGTGCATTTTAAGTAATGTATCCGGAACAACGGGGTGACGGAATTTTACGTTGTTTATCGACATAAAAAATACACCTCTTTTAGTTTCTTTGTAGTCGGGCATATTTTCTATAGCAACGCAACCGGCAACCTGAGCCATTGCTTCAATTTGCAAAACACCCGGCATAACCGGATTTTCAGGAAAATGTCCCTGAAAAAATCCCTCATTCATTGTAACATTCTTAATGCCGA
>NZ_CALDKF010000085.1 GCF_937898925.1 uncultured Methanobrevibacter sp. | reverse complement strand
CTTGAAGAGAGGATAAGACATGATGAACTTGTTTTAGAAAAGGACAAGGAATTGCATAATGTTAACCAGCAGCTTCAGGACAGCCTTAAGGAAATCGCTTATAAAGACCAATTGTTAACTGCTGATAGGCTTTTAATCGATAGATATAAAAACAGAAGCTTCATTGACCGTCTCTTAAACAGACAACCTGATGACAGTGACTTGCAAATTGACAGCAAGCCAAAGGAAACTTATGTCTTGGAAGCTGAAAAACAGGATGATTAATTCAAGCTTTTTGACTCGTCAAAAACCTTGACCAAACTTTTTTCTATTTTTAACTTATATTACTTTTTATTATTCTTTTTTCATTATCTTTTCATTATTTTTTTATTCTCTTTTTATTTCTCTTTTTATTATAAATATTGCATCTACTTTTCAATGTCATGTTATCTTCAATTCATATTCATTTTTGATCTATTGAGTTGCATTTTTTCACATATTTTCATTGTAACTCTTAGACATAAATTTCAACTGTATAATGAGTTAACCTGTTATTATCATTTTTTGCCAATTTTAGAGCCAGAAATTCCTTGACGTAAGTTTCAAGTGTAAATTTTTTTGCAATTTTTCAAATATTTTTCAAATGTCATTATCAAAACATAATCATGTTAATTTATTTTCATCATCATTTCAAATCTTTTGTAATAACATCTATTTTGAGGATTTTTTCCACTCAAAAATGATATTATCACGAAATTTTCATAAATTTTTCAATTTTTTTCAAGATTTCATTAAAATTTTATGATTTTTTGTATTACTTAGCGATTTTTTTATCTATTGGAACATTTGTTTTATAGTTTTAAAATTATTTTCTAAAAAAACATCTTTTTTTCAATATCTTGTATACTTTTTATTTTCACAAAATATTTTTCGATACACTTTTTTTCCTGTTCAATGGAAAAATTTTTCCAATTTTTTTTGAGTAAGATGATTTCAATGACATTCAAAATCCTTAAGCTTGATTTAAAAATTTCTTAATTATTTCCCATTTAATAAACTTATATAATAGTTTCAACAAACTCTAAAATAACGCTTATATAAGGGGTTTTTATGAACTTTAATTTTAAAAACGGAAATTTTGATCTATTCAATCCACTGATAGTTGTAGTGATGGTAATATTGTTCCTCATCATAGCTATGCCTATGTGGTATTTCTACCAGGAATTGCCTTCTCCCAATTTAGATTTGTATCTTTATATTGGATTAGGGCTCTTGTTCTTTATTTTTGGCGCTTTTGCATCTAACTATATCTTAAGTAAAAACTTTAAAATCGATGTGGATTCAACCCCTAAAAAAATTTTCAGCACTGAGAAATTATCATTATTTGATTCATATTCAAAAAATGAATTGATTATTGTAGCACTGGTTTTATTAGGCATTTTGTTGCAGGTTATAAACATCGCTTTATTAGGTGGCATACCACTTTTCTCTGCTATATTAAAGGCAAAGGCTGCAACAAAAATTTGGCTTGTATCCTACATTATTTTCCTGCCGTCCATAAATGTTCTGCTTGCAAAATACAATAGAAAATCTCATTATCTATTGTTGCTTATTGGTTTAGTCCTGTTCGCTCTAACTGGATATAGGACAACTCCTATTGCAATAATGCTATCTGCACTTATAACCTTGTACTATACAAGGGATATTGATGTGAAATACATAATTTTAGCCATTTTTGCTATTGCATTGGTGCTTTTGGCAGTTGGATTCATTGCAGTTCAAGCAATCACCTGGCAGCATTGGTCATTGAATCCAATTGAATTGGTCTCTTATAGGGCAGCATTTACATTGAATATACTTTCAAAAGCTATTGAGAATCAATTTGCCACTATGGGAAATCTATTCTATGCAACATTGACAGGATTCTTTACTCATTCAGATGCAAGGGTTTTGGTTGGCCAAGCCACATTAGGACAGGTTCATTCCATAACCTCAACAATATTTGGCCCTGCCTTGCTTGACTTCGGTATTGTAGGAATGCTTATTCAAATGTTCTTATTAGGATTCATCCTCAAGACCTTGCACAGCATACAAAATTACAAGAAAGAAATCTTGACAGCATTTTATGGAATTTTGCTTGCACAAACAATCATCTGGATAGAGACAGGCCCAACTGATATTGTTGTATGGCTATTCTATTTGATTGGCATTTTCCTAATCATCCATTTCCTAAGAGGTGCAAATCATGAAATCTAAAAATATAGCTATTGCAGGAGAGATCACCCCATCCAAAACAATCATTCCGATTATTGAGAAGTTAAGGGAGAGGGAAAATGAAGGCAAATTAAGCTTCGAGATTAATAAGATAATCGGACTTTATCATGGAGAATCATCAAGAGATTTCCTTGAACCTTATTGTGATGAAACTTATTCTATTGGAGAAGGTAGAAGAGGTAAAAAGAATTCTCTCGGGAAATTGGCTTATCTCATTTCAAAGGATATCCTAAAGTCATTCAATGCACTTAAGGGAAAGGGCATTGATTTATTGATCACTGCAGGAAATGCAGGGGATGTTAGAAAAGCCATTGTAGCTGCAAACATTTTGAATATTCCAGTCTTGCATATAGAGCAGGATATCTACAATCCTATTGAAGTCATTTCACAAGCGAATCTTGTAACAGTTCCTTCCAAGGGATATGAGGAGTATCTGGAGAAGAACTATAAGCTTAATAATGTTGTCAATATCAACGGTTATCCTATGGCGAAATATGTTGATGACTATATAAAAGAAAACAATTTAATCGATAAGGATGAAATCTACGGAGAATATGGGATGAAGGAATTTGTCCTTGTTGTTCTTGGTGGAGATTTGAAGGATGATGATATTGAGCCATTGATTAGGGCTGTTGAAGAGCTTAATCTAAAGGCATTGATTGCACCTTACAGATTTGATAGGAATATGGTTAAGGAATTGGTCTTATCACCAAACATCAAGGTTTTGCCTCAATATGTTGATATGTTAAGCTTCATGAATGCGGCATCACATTTGATATATGCTGCAGGTATGGGAATGACCATTGAAGCAGGAGTATTCAATATTCCATCATTAAAAATAGAAGGATTCCATAAAACTCATGGAAGTGTGGATTTGGCTAAGGAACTTAACATACCAATCGTAAAAATAGAAGAAATTCCTGAGGCATTTGAGAATCTACCAGACCAAAAGGAATCAGATCTTGTACAAGATAGTGAGATAGCTATTGAAAAGTTAGTGGATTTGATAAATGATTTTGATGAAAAATCATTAAAAAGAAGCGGATTTAAATCCACTAAGCAAATTTGGAACAGCAGAAAAGTATACAGATGATTTTATCTTTCACTTTTATTCTAATTTTTTTATTTTTCAATTTCTTTTTTTAATCAGCATCCTCATCCATGGTTTCAATCAAAAAGCTTACAGGACGGAACCCATCGTTGCATGAAATCATTGCTGATTTCTTATTCTTCATCCAACCATCGTAAAGGTCTTCTGCTCCATTAGCCAAAGCCATTACAAATGGGGATAATACTTCCCATGCACTAGGGCAGAAATCTTCTGGCTTTTCCCAACCATTAGCTATGAAGACATCTCCACATTCAACATCGCATTCATGTTCCAATGGATTTTCATACTTTTCAATCAAGTCATCATGCCTTACTTTCTTCATGACTGTAATCTTAACTTTTTTCAACTCATTCACCTAAAAACTTTAGTCTGTTTTTAATTATTTTTTATCTCTTATCATTTAAATATTTTAAAAATCAAAACCAAATCAATACTTAAACTCCTCATCAAAAAATTTTAAATATCATAATCCCTTTAAATTTAAAATGGAATACTATTTTTTTCAATTGATAGGAAAGGTTTTAGAATGGATAAAAAATTAATCATCAGATACATTTTACTTATTCTCGGGGTGACCATAATGTCTTTAGGCATTGCATTATCCCTTAAGTCCACTTTAGGCACTCCTCCTATATCATGCATTCCTGCTGTTCTAGCTGTTGCTTTTCCTTGGACTGTAGGAGAATTCACCATAGTTTTCAATGCCTTGCTTGTCATATTCCAAATGGTTCTTTTAAGAAAAATAACACTATCGCAAATAGCCCAAATGCTTGTATGCATTCTATTTGGCTATATGATTGACTTTAACTTAAGTTTTATTGATTTCATCAACCCAATAAATTATATAAGTCAATGGATCTTGCTCATAATAAGCTGTCTCGTTCTTGCATTCGGTCTTGTCATTGAAGTAAAGTCAGACATCACCATGCTTCCTGGAGATGGTTCTGTAGTGGCGATAGGTGAAGTGCTGAACAAGGATTGGGGTAAGGTCAAGCCATTTTTTGATGTAACTGTTGTAAGCATAGGTGTCATTTTGGCATTGGTATTCATAGGCCACCTTGAGGGGGTTCGTGAAGGAACCATTTTTTCAGCTATTACAGTTGGTTTCATCATTCAGTTTTACAATAAGGCTTTCGGATACAAGCTAGATAATTACTTAGAGAAATAATCAATTTTTTCATAAAATTTTAACCTAAATTCTTTTAGATTTTCACTTAAATTTTTCAATTTCATTAAAATCCTTAATCATTCTTTTTTCTTAAAAATAATCCTTATTTGCCCTTTATTTTTCATTAATTTTTCAGTAAATTCACAAAACTCATATTCTATTATATAAATGTTTTGTTTTGATTTTTTACATTAACTTTATAATAAGTAAATAATATAAATATACTTGTGATATTATGGTAGTTAAAATCGCTATATTAAGAAGTGGTAATATTGGTACTTCACCAATATTAGATTTATTATTAGACGAAAGAGCAGACAGACCAAACATCGACGTAAGAGTATTTGGATCTGGAGCAAAAATGAACCCTGAACAAGTCGAAGACGTTGTACCTAAATTCAAACAATTCGACCCAGATTTCTGTATTTTCATTAGCCCAAACCCAGCAGCACCTGGTCCAGCTAGAGCAAGAGAATTATTATCTGCAGAAGATATTCCTGCTATTATCATTGGTGACGCTCCTGGTAAAGGTAAGAAAGACGAAATGGACGAACAAGGTTTAGGTTACATTATTGTAATGGCAGACCCAATGATCGGTGCAAAAAGAGAATGGTTAGACCCAACTGAAATGGCTATTTTCAACGCTGACATCATTAAAGTATTAGCAGAAACCGGTGCTTTAAGATTAGTACAAAAAACCATTGACGGTGTAATCGAAGCTGTAGAAGCAGGTAACGAAATCGAATTACCTAAACTCATTGTAACTGCTGAAAAAGCTGTAGAAGCTGCTAAATTCCAAAACCCATACGCAAAAGCAAAAGCTATTGCTGCATACGAAATGGCTGGTGCTGTAGCAGGTTTAGACATGAAAGGTTGTTTCATGACCAAAGGTTTCGAAAACTTCATTCCTTTAGTAGCTGCTGCTCACGAAATGGCTGCATGCGCTGCTGCATTAGCAGCTGAAGCAAGAGAAATTGAAAAATCCAACGACACTGTATTAAGAACCCCTCACATGAAAGAAGGTAACGTTGGTTGCAAACTTGATTTAATCAGCAAACCAGAATAAGTGTCGAGGATTTAAGTAGCTTTTCAGCTACTTATTTTTCTTTTTTCTTTTTTAAAACAAATTCAAATCAAATCAAAAAATCAAATCTCAAATCAAAATCAAAATTTACTTTTTTTCTTTTATTTTAACTCAATTTTAAAATTTCATGCCGGAATATTTAATTCGTTAAAATACTAACATATTGTTTTTTGAGTTTTTATTAAAAAAAAGTTAAAACAGTTTAAAAAAATAATTGTAAAAATTTGTAAATAATTATAAATAATTTAAAAATAATTTATAAGTGATAATAAATAATTAAAAAAAGAAAGAATAAGGTTCTATAAGTTTTAACTTAAAGAACGCCTTTTGTACTTAAAATTTCATCATGCTCAATTTTACAGCCATCATACAATGATTTTGCAAATGCCTTGAAAAGAGCTTCAGCCTTGTGGTGATCATTTGCACCTTCACAGGTTCCATAGATATTGATTTTTCCACTGGAAGCAAAGGATTCAAAGAAGTGAACTACAACATCACTGCTTAAGTCACCAATCTTGTCATGCTTGAAATCCAAGTCCATATTGCAGTAACTGCGTCCGCTGATGTCTATGGCAACAGTCGCAACTGAGTCATCCATAGGGACAATAGCATGACCCATTCTTCTGATTCCTTTCTTGTCGCCAATAGCTTCTGCGAATGCTTCACCTAATAATATGCCAACATCCTCTACAGTGTGGTGATCATCGATTTCAATATCACCGATCGCCTTAATCTTCAAATCCATAAAGCTGTGTTTGGAAAATGATTCCAACATGTGGTTGAAGAAATTGACACCGGTGTCAATATCGTATTTTCCAGTTCCATCAATATTTAATTCTATTTCAATATCTGTTTCAGATGTCTTTCTTGAAACTTTAGCTGTTCTAGTCATTGAATCACTCACTGATTTAAGTTCTTACATAAGGTAAACATAGTACAATTTACAGAAAAATTTTAAACTATATTTAAATTAAAATATCGATTAATTATTTACTCATCTGGTGCATTTCTCATAATTTTAATTGCATCTGGACCGCATTTCATTGCACATAATGTACAAACATGACAATAATCTAAATTTGATACATGTGCAACAGTATCAATAGTCCAAATATATCCTCCTTTAGGACAAATCTCTTTACAATTTCCACATGCAGTGCATTTGTCCTCATCAACTATAATTTTTAAAATAATATCACCATGAATAAATCTGTAAATAATCTTATTTTATTTAATCTATATAAAACTATGCTAAATCCTTAAAAATATTTTTCATTAAAATGAATTATAATTTTAAGGTAGCTATTGACAATGCCTTAAATCCAATGTAAACCTCTTTTCCTAAACTTAAATCAAGGTCCTTACCAGCAGATAAGGTGATGTCTGAGAAGATGTCCACTCCACCAATGTCAATTCTTACACGAACCATCTCATCCTGAAGTCTCATTTCAGTGACTTTTCCCTTGAAGATGTTTCTGATGCTGGATGCTTGAGGCTCCAACATAATGAAGATATTGTCATAGCTTATTAAAGCGAGGATCTTATCTCCAACCTTATATTCCTTCTTCAGTGGGATAGTTATGACCAATTCATTCATTTGAATTTTCATAACTCCTTTTGATTTGTCAACTTCAAGGATTTCAGCTTCAATCTCATTGGTTTCGCTATGAAGTTCCATGATTGCATTGATCTTTTTGCATTCCTTTAGAATCTGCAAGCCCTCTTCAGTAAGAGTGGTGCTGCCTCCACCACCGCTTCCTCCTTTTTTAGTGTTTACAATAGCTATATCCAATGTTGATTCAATCTTATCGATATAGTTTAAAGCAGTTCTGTAGGAAATTTTAGAACGCTTAGCAGCTTCTGTAATTGATTCGCTTTCATTTATATAAATCAACAGATTGAATTTCTTTTGATCCAATAGAAAAGAATTTCCATCTATATTAATCTTATATTCTACTCCAGCTTTTACCTCAGTCATTTTAATCGTCCCATTTACCTTAATTATTTTTAAAAAAATTACCCAAAGTGATATTTAATATATACTTTTTATTAATTAAACTTATTCATTTAAATCTACTATTCGTTCATAAATAAAAAATTTATTTTTGATTAAATATGAGTTAAAGATAAAAAAAGAAAGGATATTTATTTTGACACGTTATGATAAAAATCTGTAATCGATAATTCATATATAAGTGATTCTTCTAAAAAAACGATATGAATTTATTAAAAGAGCACAATAATGTTTAATTCATTAATAAAAAAAATAAAGATGAGCCAATAAAAAAAGTAAAGATGAAGTTTATGGATCATCTATGAGCTGTATTTATCAATGATATCCAATAGCTTATTTGCATATTTGCTTAAAGGACCTAGTTTTCTGGTGAATCTTCTAAATCCTGCCACATCATCGTGAGATAATGTTCTAAGTGCTACAATTGCAATCATGTAGATTATTGGACAGATTATCAATCCAGCAATCAATCCATAGCTATTGTTTGGAAGCACAAATGCAGGCAATGCCATGATTAATGAAGCTATTGTAACTTTAGTTAAGAATGCATAAGGTGCATGGGTTTTTGTTAATCTGAATTGCAGCAGGAACATAGGTATCATCATTATGAATGAAGCTATTGTAGTTGCCAATGCTCCACCTTCGATGCCGTAAGTTGGAATTAAGTACCATCCGAGTCCTAAAGTGATGATACATCCGAATATCAATAGATACATTGGGATTCTTGGGTTTCCAATACCTTGAACGATACTGCCTGAAATTGTATATATTGAATAGAATGTCATACCTAAAACAAGAATTGCAAGAGACATTGCACCATTCATGTAAGCGGAATTTGTGAAGTATACAAGCCCCATGATTTCCTTTGCAAAGATAGCTATTCCCACACACATTGGAATTACAAAGAACATTCCGTATTTGTAGGATGCATTCACATACTTTTCAAGAAGGTTTTGATCCTTAAGGGCATATGCTTCAGATGCTGCAGGCAATATTGTAGTTGCAAGTGAGCTTGAAACGATTAAAGGAAGTCTTGAAATAGGGTCTGCCGCTGTAAAGTAACCGATTGCAGATGCAGCTAGGAATCCTCCCATAAGCAAGGTACAGATACTGTAAATACCCATTTCTGCAAGTGCAGTGATTGTAACTGGGATTGAAAAGAAAAGCAATCTTTTTGCAAGGCCCAATTCCTGTCTTAAGCTGAACTTAAAGTCAGGATTTGCAGGTGGGATATATTTTCCCATATACCTTTTAAAGATATATACTGCAGACACTGCTGATGCTGCAAAACCGAGTACGGAACCTAATACTGCACCAAAGGTGGATAATCCTAAAATTACAAGTGCAGTTGCAAATAGAATCATGAAGATCTGTTCTATTGCACGGGTGTAAAGGATGTATTCCATCTTGTACACGCCTTGGAAAGCACCTCTAAATGCACCAACGATTACACTGAACGGAGTGATTAAACCAACAGCCTGAAGGGGCAATAATGCCTCTGGCTTATGGTAATAGTTTGTAATTATAGGTGCAGCTACAAATACCATAACCAGTCCAAAGAAGAATCCTAAAAAGACCATTATCTTCAGTGCTGTGAAAACGGTTTGGCGAGCAAGATCCTCTTCATCAAGAGCATTGTACTCAGAAACGTATTTAGCTATTGCTGGTGGAAGCCCTGCTGCAGACAAGACCTGGAATATTCCTTGAAATGGAGTTGTAAGTCCAAGTATACCATATGCTGCCGGTCCTAAAAGTGATGCCATAAGAAAACGGTATAGGTATCCCCCTACACGGAAGATAACATTTCCTATTAAAATAATAGCGCTTCCTTTTGCTACTTTAGAACTTCCAGTTGCTTCTCCCATATTCACACCATATTCTTTAAAAAAAGATAAAAATTTCAAATTTTATAAAAATAAAATACTTAATAAAATTAATAAAAATTACACTATATAATATAATTAAATATTCCTATATAAATTTTTATTTATATACCTTTTGTTAAATAAGGAATACTTTTTCAATAAATCCTCATCATGATTTATACTCTAACAGGAACTCTTTAAAATGGCTTATAGTCATGTCCAATGTTTTAAGTCCATATTCGTCTTCCTTAACACCTTCTGCACCATCATCCTGGGACCATAGGCATGCACCTAAATTAGCACCAAAGGATCCTCCGCTTAATGGAATTATTTTATTCAAAAGGTAGAATGTATTTATTTGTTGAATGGCCAGTTCCTGACCACCAGACCTGTCTCCACCAACAACTATGGAAATGCCCACCTTGTTTTTGAAAATGTCCAAGTCTTCCATAATCATCGCTTGGCACCTGTCAATCACAGCCTTCAATTGTGCAGATACGCTTCCGAAATGGATTGGGCTTGCCATTATGATTCCATCCGCCTCCTTAAGAGCTTTATAGATTTCATCCATGTCATCGGATATTGAGCATTTTCCCTTAGTTTCTGCACATTCATTGCAATGGGTGCAAGGGGAAATGTCTTTGTCTTTTACAGATATGAAGGTGGTTTCAAATGAGTCTTCCTTTTCCAGTTCATTCAATGCCCTATTCAATAAGTATTCGCTGGCACCTTCCCGTGGACTTCCACAAATTCCAACAATCCTCATCATATTACCTCAATTATATTTTTAAAACATTCTTTCAATTTATTATATATTCAATACTATTTTTATAAACTTTCATTAAAAGTTTTTTTAAAATTTTTTAGGAATTTGATTTATAAAGTTCTATTAAGTTTCTATTTTTTGTAGAAAAATTATAAAACTTATATAATATAAATCATATATTAATATTATAATGTTATTTTATTGACTAATTTTTGTCATAAAAAATAATGTTCTAAATTTTATTGATAATTTATTAATGGTTATATTCTAAAATGGTGTTTTTATGGATTTAGTAAAAGGTATTGTTAAAAAATATTTTAGGTCTTACAATAGGACATTGAAGGATGGTACTAAAAAGACCTATAAGACTGAACAGGTTCAGGTCACTGTATCTAAGTCTGACAATATCTTTGAAGATAAGGAAGAAGTCTTTATCATCTCATCAGCTCAAGCAGAAGAACTCAATGACCTTGATGAAATGGTTTCTGCTTTGGAATTGCATAACACTATGTTAGTGCAGGAAAAGAAAGAATTAACTAAAAAATTCGCTGGTGCTGATGAAGAATTACAGTTTGCTTCTTCTGAATTGAAAGCTATTTCTGAAAAGTTAGCTATAAAAGAGGAAGAATTGGCTAAATCCAATGAAAAATTGCTTGTTATAAAAGAGGATTGCTCAGGTTTGAAAGAGCAGCTTGAAGAGAATAAAAATACCATTTCCAGCTTAAGAAAACAATTGGAAGATAAGAACTTCATCATTTCAGACTTAAATGATGATTTGAACTTATTGAATGAAAAGCTAAGTTCACAAAATGATGAAATTGTCGCTGATTCTGAATTCATAAGCAATGAACAGTTCACTTCCAGTTCAAATTCATATTCCTTTGATGATTATGTTGAATTGCAAAAGGAATACATTTCATTACTTAAAAAATACGAAAGATCTCAAGAGGATTTATACAATGAGAAAGTTAAGGTCATTCACTATAAAAATCTCTTGGATAAATTCAAAAACTTTATCTTAAGAATACAATAAGCATCTATTTTTTGCGCTGCAAATTGCAGTCTTTTTTTAATATCCTTTTGAATGCTTTTTAAAACAGTTAATCTGATCTTTTTTCATTGATTTTAAAGTTTTAAAAAATAGTTATTATAGAAGTTAAAACTTTGAAAACTTCTATAAATTTATAAAAATCTTGTTTTAATTAGAACATGTCTCTTGCGTTACCTCTGTAACCCATGACCGGTTCCTCATCCTCATCGATTTCATCATCAGGATTAGGATTCCATCTTTTCAAGTTTGGCAAGAAGTTACAAAGTATTCCAGTTGCTTCCTCTTCACGCAAATCCGGATTTCTTTTAAGCATTCTTTTTGCATGTCTAATTATCATTTCATTTATGGTAATATCAGGTTCTGTAAATTCTCCGTTTTGGAAACAGTCTTTACAGTAATCCATATTTGGGCTTCCATCTTCATTGGTTCCATAGTCATTTCTACCCATTGGTCTGCCGCAAGAATTGCAAAATCCCATACTTTCACCTTAATTCATTCATATTAAATGATTTAAACAGTTTAAAATAAAAAAATTATTTAAAAAAAATAGCTAATTAGAATAATCTAATTAGCTAACGCTTTAATAATTTTAATTTTTTCACTGAACTTAAATTTGCTCATCGTCTTCCATTACCACTCTCATGTGGTTTGGATCTACAGGCATGTGAGCTAAGAAATCTTCTGCAGCTCTTCTTGGGTCACCAGAACCAATGATGTATCTACCTGCGATGATGATGTCTGCACCTTTTTCAAATGCTTCTTCTGCTTTTTCAGGAGTGATTCCTCCAGCAACAGCAGCAAGACCGCCAGTGAGTTCTTTGATTTCCTTAATGTTACCCCATGCACTTACGTCATCAAGGTTCTTGCCTTCTGCTCTAAGTTTACTTTCAAGGTCAACATTTCTGTGTAAGAGAACAATGTCTGGCATGAACTCTGGGTTGAGTTGTTTGATCTTGTCAGTGAAGTTATCTACATTCATCATATCGAGGATGGAGTAAATACCTTGCTTTTGAGTTTCGTGGATTGCCTTTTCAATGGATTCGATGGTACCGAGACCGGAAATAGCAACTGCATCAGCAGTTTCATCTGCTGCCATTTTAACTTCCACTCTTCCTACGTCCAAGGTTTTCAAGTCAGCAATAATGAATGCACTTGGTGCCAATTCTCTGATTTTTCCAACAATTCCAACACCGAATTTTTTAACGAGAGGAGTTCCTGCTTCAAGGAGGATTCTTTCTCTGTTAGGGAGTTGTTTAATGATTCTTGCCATTGCCTCTTCATTGTCAAGGTCAAGAGCAACTTGCAAGTAAGGTGGTTCGTAAAGCTTGATTGCTTTGAATCCCATAATTGCGTGGGTTCCACGATCTTTTTCGTATAATACTTTGTCAATGTCTGGGTAACCTTTCAATGCTCTTTTGATTGCAAGTTTGGTTGCTGCATAGTTGTATTGGTAGATTTTTCTGTAATCTTGTGCAGCTGGGCTAATGAATACGCTTGCATTAATTACCCAATCTTCAGCTTTGTCTTTAGGAATGATTCCTTCTTCTACACAATCAGCTACAGCTCTACCTACAGCAGTTTGAGCTGGTCCAAAGATTTTGCTTGCATCATCTAAGTCACCAACAGTTACTTTAGGAATAATGATGGTAGCTGGTTTGGTAATTAAGTTAGGTCTGATTACACTGAGCAATGGGGTGTGTCCAACAGATAATTGGCTTAATCCATTAGCAAAAGCGTTTCCTACAGGACCGTCTTTTTCACCAATAAGTAAATCAACGTGTGCTAATTCGTCTCCGTCTCCGATAAGAGCTTCTCCTATAAACATTTCATATCCTCCAATTTCAAGAATAATTTTATAATTATGATTTTAATTTAAATCATTTTTAAGTCATTTTTTGAATTTATTTAGTTTAAATATTACAAATATTACTTTCATAATATAGTAAGTATTTATACAATATAATTTATGATTTTAATACAATATATAGTTAAGTAATTATATTTTGAAAATGAGTAAGAAAAATTAAAAAATAATTTTAAAAATCAATTCTAAAAAATAAATCTAAAAATAAGTCTATAAATAAGTCTAAAAATAAATTAAAAAAGAAAAAAAATGTTTTGTAAAAAATAATGGTTTGGTTTAAAAAAAAGAAAAAGAATTATGGATAGATTACCCCATCAGGGACTCCATAATCTTTATATTTTTGAGCTATCTTATCGACAGTTCCATCTTCATACATTTCATTTAAGGTTTCTTGAACTTGATCTCTCAATTCAGTATTGTCCTTAGCGAATCCAACTCCATACTGTTCAAGAGATAATGGGGGTTCTAAGATCCTATAATCTTTCTCATCATATTTTGTATTGATTATGTATTTCATAACATCACAATCGCCAAGAACAGCATCACAGGTTCCAGATTCCAAATCCATGAATGATGTATCATATTCAGTTATTTCATAGATATTTGCAAAATCGTCTTTTAAGTCTTTATTGTTTTCAAGAGCTGCAATAGCGCTGCTTCCCATTTCCACATCTATATCTTTTCCTTTCAAGTCTTCAACTGAAGAGATGTTGGAATCCGCTTTTACAACGAATACTTGGGAATTGTTGAAATATGGTTTGGTCCAAGCGTAATCATCTTCACGGCCATTGATTGTAAATCCACTCCAAATACAGTCTATAGCGCCGGAGTCGAGTTCAGCTTCTTTAGTGTCCCAATCGATTATCTGGTGTTTCACTAATGTCCAATTGTTTCTGTCACAGACTTCTTGGGCTAAGTCTAAATCGTAACCGGTCACTTCACCATTATCGTCTGTATATTCAAATGGTGGAAATTCAACGAAAAATCCTACAACGAAATTGGTTTCATTATTTTCAGCGCTGGAGTCATCACCTAAAAAATCAAACCAACCTGCACTAACTGAGCTTATCATCAAAAAAGAAATAAGCAAAACAGTTAAAACCATAAAAATTCTCTTTATATTAATCTTAAGCCCCTCCAATAAAAATTAAAACAATCCATATTTAATAAAAATTTTTTTTCTGAATAAATTGTTCAATAATAATTGTTCATATTACTATTTATTCAATTTAATATTTAAATATGGGATTGTTAATCAATTCAATATTTAAAAAGAGCAATAATAAAAAACAAATTAGTTCCTATACGAACAAATAAAAATCTGTCAAAAAAAAAAAGAAATTATAAGTTGATTTAATCAACTTATTTGAAATTAATTCTTTCAGCAACGTTTCTTGGTAATGGAAGTCTTCTGAATGGCATTCCTTCAGTTTCTTCCTTAACTGATGCGATAAGTTCATCTGCAGTCATGTCAACTTTCTCACCAGTTTTTCTTACAGTTACATTGTAATTGTCGGTTTCAACTTCCTTGTCACCGATTACAACGATGTAAGGAATCCATTCCTTAGAAGCGTTTCTGATTTTCTTACCTACTCTGTCATCACTGTTGTCAACATCTACACGAATGTTTTCTGCTGCAATCTTGTCAGCCAATTCGTTAGCATAGTCTAAGTGCTTTTCACCGATTGGCAAGATTCTTACTTGAGATGGGCTTAACCAAATTGGTAACATTGGAGCTTTTCCATCTTCTTTTGCAGTGTTTTCAAGTAAGCTGCAGATAACTCTTTCTACACTACCTGTAGGTGAACAGTGTAAGATGATTGGGTTTTGAGCATCTTCGTTTTCATCAACATACTCGATGTTGAATCTTCTACCACTTTCAACATCTATTTGCACTGTAGGGTTTTCAATAGGTCTTCCTAAGTAGTCAATAGCTGCAAAGTCGATTTTACAGGACCAGTAGTGTTTTCTTTCAGGCAAGATTTCGAGTAATAATGGTTTGCCGATTCTTTTAGCGGTTGCTTCCATCCAGTCCTTGTGTTCATCGTAGAAGTCTTTGGTTGCTCTGAAGATTGCTTCGTAGTTAACGTCAAGGTCTACACCGGTTTGCACACACATGTCAACTTGATCATCAAACTCTTCAAGTGCTTGTGGCATGTCAGCACAGAAACTGTGCATATCAGGCATGGTAAATGCTCTGAGTCTCTTAAGACCTACAACTTCTCCTCTTTTCTCGAATCTGAAACTGTAAGTGGATAATTCATAAACCTTAGCAGGCAAGTTTTTCCAGGTAAGGAAAGATCCGCCAAGAACTCTGAATGCACCGAAACAGCATGCAAATCTAAGCATCAAGTCTTTTTTGGTTGCGGTTTTGTATTGTCTTTCACCGAATTTTGCTGCATGTTCCCTGATTGCATCATTTGCAAGGTCATAGAAGATTGGAGTTTCGATAGGCATTGCACCTAAGTCAACTACAAAATTGTAAACGTAATCTGCAAGCAAGTCACGTACTAATCTACCTTTAGGATACCATTTGAGGTTTCCAATGTCGGATGCAAGTTCATAGTCACACAATTCCTTTTCTCTCATGATCTTTACATGTGGTGGCTCTCCTTCATCACTTGCACCTTCACCTAATTCATATGCAACCAATTTTTCCAAATCTTTGCTTTCATAGTTGTATTCCTTAGGATCAAAGGTTTCCCCATCCTTAAAGATCAACCAGGTGGATGGTTTTTTCTCTTCTTTCTCTTCCTCTTCTTCGACGTCTGCAGTAATGGTTCTTGAAAGTTCGGATAATGGGTGTCCTTTACAAGAAATTTCAAATGCCTTATACCAACCGAATGGTACTCTAAACACATCCAATCCTTCTTCTTTAAGTGCTTCCTCAGCATCTTTCAATATTTGCACAGCTACTTTAGGTGCACCAAGGGATGAAGAAAGGTGAGCATATGGGTACAAGACGATTTTTTCTGCATTGACTTCTTCATTGGTTTTAATAACTTCAGCAACTAAATTATTGACAATAGCGCTTGGATTTTCTTCATCCTCTTTTTCAATGGATGAGAAAACAACCAAAGCTTCATCAAAAGTTCCATTTTTTTGAGCTTCTTCGATTTCTTCAGCTACTGGAGTTTTGTTTTTTACTTGATATTTTATATAATCAGAGTGAATAAGTAAAACTCTCATATTTTCACCAGTTTTTGTTTTAAAAATAATTTATTGATAAATATTATAACACAATAATATTATAACTTTATTTTTTATATTATTTAACTATTAGTAATGATTGTGATTTCAAATAAAGTCATTTTGAAGCCAAAATTATATTATTGAATTAATTATATTGAATTAAAATAAGATATAGAATTAAAAATAAAAAAAGAATTTAGATTAATAATCATTAATCTAAAATTAATTTCAAATCAGGATTTTCAACTGATGCATCCTTAAAAGTAGCTATTAGATCTTCATCAAGAACTGAACTGTCCTTTATAATGATAATTTTATTAGGCAATTCACTAAGACAATCGTATAATGCATCAAGATTTTCCCCATAATAATCTGGGAAATCCAGTTTTTCCTTAATGTATTCATGAGGATTCTCTTTCATTTCTTCCCCATACAAGACTATTTCATTCATGTTATCTATCATCTTTTTCAGTTTTCTTCTAAGTCTTCTATTTTCCAATAGTTTATTTGTCATAATATCAATTCTAAAGCAGTTCTATTGCAATTTTATATGCAATTTAAGTTAAGTGTTCAAAGCTTGCATAATGGTCTCCAGTATAGTAAACTTCAAAGTCATCAGTGGAATAAACTATTCTTTTCGGTCCTCTGCTTGATGCACCTAATGTATCAATATCACATTCCCTATACTCATGGGTTATAGGCAAGATTGATTGGCGGTTTGTAAATATGTCCCCTCCAATGCATTTTCCAGGAGCATATTTTTCAACACTTCCACCATGCCATCCAAGAGCTTTCGCCTCTCCTTTGGTGATGTAATTTGAAGGAAGCTTGTGATATGTGCTTATATAGGCTGCAACTTCTTCCTTAGAGTCATAAGTCCCATCTTCTGTGATATTAATGTCATCTAAAGCAAGTGTAGAAGAGTCAGAATCTGAATCATCTCCAATGCAACCGCTTACTGCAACAACAGCAAGCAAGACGATTAATATCAATCCAATAATTTTCCAATTTTTCATTTTCAATCCCTTTTCATTTTATAAAAATATTGGTTAATCTTAATTTATTTCTTATTTTTAATAAAATTTTTTAAGTTTTTTTAAGGGATTATTATGTTTTTAATTAATTTTTTTAGTTTTTTTTAAACATTTATTCCAGTTTTAAATTAATTTTTTAAGTTTTTAATTAATTTTTCTAAAAAACTTCCTTAATCAGATTAATTTTTCTTAAAGTATATAAAATATTATGGATATAACTTTAATAGTACAATTATTGATTTATTAAAATCAAAAATTTTTATTATTTATTTTTATTTGCATATGAGAGGAATCTTTGTGGATAAGAAAAGGATATTGATCATTGTAACAGGAAGAGGTATAGGCGGAGATGCCGGTACAGCATTGAATGTTTACAATGCACTCGAAAAAAGAGGATATGATTGTGAAATCGCTTTGGATGAGTCCGCTCCAGGATTATTATTTAAAAAGAATGATATAGGGTGGAATAAAGTGATTATCCCACAGGCTGGAGGCCACTCTGCAACAATCATGACCACCATTAAAGCAGGTATTCGTGCTATTAGAGGTGTTCTTCAAACAAGAAAGCTTTTGAAATCCAAGAAATTCGATTTGGAATTGGGCATTCTTGGAGGGGGAGCTATTGTCGGCGCTCTTGGTGCGAAATTAGCAGGAATTCCTACTGTAAGCCTTTTGATTACTCCACTTGACACTAAAGTATGCAGTCATATTGGAACTCCAATCATACTTCCTGAAAACAATTTATTTTTAGCTGAAGACATTCCAGAAAATATGGTAAAGTCCTTCTCCCCAGTTAATGACAACATTACCCATGGAGATAAGAACAAGGCGTTGGAAAAGATTAAGGAACACTCTAAAGAGGCTAAAGAGAAAAATCCTGACGCAATTGAGTTTGATGAAAACAAGCCAACCATAGTGTTTTCATCTGGTTCTTCATTATTTGAAAAGACCGCTCAAGCAATCAATCAATTCTCCAAATACTCTGATAAGTACAATCTTGTTTTATGCGGTGATCCTTTAGAAGACTCTGTCCTTAACTATATTGATGAAACCAAAATGATCAATGTTGGCTTTATTGATTGGGTAAATGACCTATTGTGCCTTGCAGACCTTGCAGTACTCACCAATGATGGATTGATGCTTCATGAAGCTATGGTATGCAATTTGCCTGTTGTAATATTAAAAAGAGTTAAGTGGGGCAGATACCATGACATGGTTTCAATCTTCAAAGGGGCAACTGTAGAATGTGACCTTGAGGATTTGGATGAAAAGATCTTTGAAGTAATGGACAATTATGATGAGTTTGCAAAAAGAACAGATGAGTATAGAACTGCTATTCTAAACGTAGATGACAACATTTGCGCTATAGTTGACGGATATTTAAAATAAGTCTAATAGTTATTCTTTCAGCAATTCCATTCATCATTAAAATCTTATACTATTTCTTTCTATTTTTTATTTTTATGTGGATTCCATCATCTATTTTTAAGGAAATCATTATCTTATGGTTCCACCAATTCCCTCAATGAATTCTTCAACATAATCTTTATCTTCCCTTTTGAATAATGTGTAATGGAAGGTATAGCTTTTTTGTGAATCATCTATCTGTGCACCGCCATAAACATCAACAATCTCCACATCAATGACAGGTTCAATATTCTTAAACATCTCAAGCAAATGCTTCTCATCACATTTTGAAGGCAGCAGCACAGACAAGTCAAAATGCTCCAGTTGAAGATTATCCTTTTTCCATTCAAAGATCTCATTTTCAGACATTATGTCTATATTGGAAAGCTTAAAGCAAATTTCATCATTGCTTCCAGTTTCCAGTATTACATTTTTAGTTCCAACTTCCTTTACAATTCCCATATGCACGTTTTCAGAGTGTTGGTGCTTCAAGCCCACTTCCTTGCCTATTGATTTTGCCAATACATTTGCTTTCTGGGTCAACATGCTTATTGCCTTGTCTGAACGAGCCAATGCGTCTTCATGTCCATCCAAATGCTTTGCTGATTCAACAACAGACTTGACAAAGTCGTCCTCTTTCCCTTCCTCAATCAAGTTTGATAGGTATATGCTTTCCTTTATCAATGCTTCCCTTGCATTTGATGTTTCCAGATTATTCTTTTGTATGGAATAGTAGAGATAAGGATTTTGATAAACTACACGGCTGACCATATCCAGCATAATTGTGTAGACAGGGCTTGAAAAGTTTCTGGATTCCTTGACATTGATATTCAGTTTCCTTATTGTTGAAGCAAGGCTAATGTATGAAAAGTGAGTTAATCCTTGGACGATGCTCATATATTTGTCATGTTCATTCGGTGTTGTGATTACAACTTCACAATCGGTTTTATCTAAATAGTCCTTTACACGAGGCAACCACTTAGGGGACCTGTTTTCGATAGGGGTCAATATGATGATTTGCCTTTTGAGGGTAGGGACTCTTGGACCGAACATGGGGTGGCATGGCAATATCTCTGCATTTTTCGGTGCATATTTTTCCAAAGCTTCTGCAGGGTCTGTCTTTACGCTTGTCACATCCATTAAGAGTGATCCTTCAGGTGCATGTGGAGCCACTTCCTTAATGGTTTCCACCATATATTCTATAGGAACGCTGAATATGATGATATCAAGGTTGCGGTTACTTTCAATGTTATTGTTGCTGTATTCAACACCTATTTCCTCTGCAACTGGTTTTCCAGAGCTTTCGTCACGGCTTGTTATGCGTATGTTGAAGTCATTTTTCAGGTGTTCCGCAAACCATTTTCCTAAACCGCGTGTACCTCCAATGATTGTCATATTGCTTTTATCGTTATGTGTCATGTTCGCTCCCCATTATTCATCATGCCATTATTAATATCAAATAGCTTTTCATAAAAAATTTCCAATCCTATTTTTATTAAATTACATATTAATCCTTTTTGATAACTTTTTTAATTTTTTTCATAAATTTTTTTAATCTATTCATTTATTTCCTTTATTTTTCTTACTTTTTTTAGCTTTCATCTTATTGAATTGATTCAAGAATCTCTCATCAAAGTTTTGACAGATGTCCTCATATCTGTTTTGCACTCCTACAGATGTCTCAGGTAGAATGGATTTCTCTTCTCCTGTAAATTTTACGATTGTACGGAAAAGCTCTTTCCCATCCCTAATGACTATTTTTACAAATTTGATGTCTGTTTCTATAATTTCCAAATTATCCAATTTAGCTTCCTCAAACATCTTAATGATTTC
Organism: uncultured Methanobrevibacter sp.; assembly: GCF_937898925.1. GTDB lineage: Archaea > Methanobacteriota > Methanobacteria > Methanobacteriales > Methanobacteriaceae > Methanobrevibacter. The sequence goes on along the minus strand of NZ_CALDKF010000085.1, from coordinate 7,412 downwards.
GAGCTTTTCACCATCGATGTAACATTCTGGAGTTGCAAGGATCTTTATTGGAACACCTCTTGGAAGCTCTTTGAATGCTTTTATAAGGGCTTCTCCTTCCCCTTCAAGAAGGAATCCTATTCTCATGTTGATTGATTTCCGTGCTCTTTTAATGATTTCAATCTCTTTATTGATAATGTTCTCGCTTGTTTTGATAAGCCAAACAGGGGCTTGAATTTCGGATATGTTATCATTATAGATTTCATCCAACTTTTCCTGGGAAGATTCAAGCTCTTTAATAAGTTCATCTTTCTTATTTTTGAATATTTCACTTGGAGGCACGACATGGTATTCGAGAGGTCTTGTATGGGTTATTGTAATGAATCCTTTCTTATCCAATTGCTTTAGGGTATTGTAGATTTTAGATCTTGGTATCTCTGATGCTCTAGCTATTTCTTCAGCCTTTCCTGAGATTAGATTAGTCATTCCTATGTATGCCTTTGCCTCGTACCTTGTAAGGCCGAATTTCTCTAAAGATTCTATAATTGATTCCATACAAATTCTCTCCTATTAAATTTTCTTATCTAATATTACTCTATTGTTTTGTTTTATTATATATTTTGTTACTTTTTACCCTATGCTAGTTACAAAATCTTTATAAGTCTATAAAAAATATCTTTAATTACATAAGAATGAAAATAGAAAAAATTTCTTGTATAGTTCAAGTTGTTCAAGCAATTGAAAAGCTTGATATTAAAATTCTTATTTAGGCCTATTTATTGATTTTAATAAAACAATATTGCAATTGAAATTTCTATTTTCTAGTCTTTGAGAGAAGTAAAATTCTTATCTAAATGGATTTGATTTTATTTAAAATTAGAAAAAGGATGTGTGTTATATGAGTGATTTCAACATGTTTTGTTATCAATGTTCCCAAACTGCAAGAGGCAGTGCATGTACAAATGCAGGGGTATGCGGTAAAAATGGTACTGTTGCAAGACTTCAAGACAATTTAATCTTTGCAATGAAAGGTATATCTGCCTACAACTACCACTGCAATGAATTAGGAGTCCATGATGACTCTGTAGATGAATTTTTAACCAAAGGATTATACTCAACATTAACAAACGTAAACTTTGATGTTGCTGATTTGGTACAGTTAGGACTCGACGCTGGTGAAGCTAACTTTAAGGTCATGAAGATGCTTAAGGAAGCTCACATCAAAAACTTTGGTGAACCAGTTCCAACTGAAGTAAAAGTCGGTGCACAGGAAGGGCCAGCAATCATTGTAACCGGTCATGACTTAAAGGCTTTAGAAGAATTGTTAAAGCAAACTGAAGGAACCGATGTAAAGGTTTACACCCACAGTGAAATGTTGCCTGCACATGGGTATCCAGAATTAAATAAGTATGAATCTTTAGCAGGTCAAATAGGTGGAGCTTGGATTGATCAAAAGAAAATATTTTCCGAGTACAATGCAGCGATCTTAGGTACAACCAACTGTGTATTGTTACCAAAACCTGAATATGCTGAAAGATTGTTCACTATGGATATCGTAAAAATCCCTGGTGCACAGGTTATTGAAGATTATGACTTCAAGCCATTGATTGATAAAGCTATTGAATTAGGAGGTCTTGAAGCTGAAGAGCTTTCTACTGTAACTACTGGTTTCGGTTTAAGCACTATTTTATCCTTAGCACCTCAAATCAAGGAATTAGTGCTTTCAGGCAAAATAAAAAGATTCTTCCTTGTAGCTGGTTGTGACACTCCAAACCCAAGAATGAGCTATTACAGAGAATTCGTACAGGAATTGCCAGAAGATACAATTGTATTAACTCTCGCTTGTAATAAGTTCAGATTCAACGATCTTGACTTAGGGGACATTGAAGGAATTCCAAGACTATTGGACTTAGGTCAATGTAACGATGCGATTGTAGCTATTGACCTTGCTGTAGCATTATGTGAATTGTTTGAAATGGAATTGAATGAATTGCCTCTTACCATTGTATTAAGTTGGATGGAACAAAAGGCAGCTGCAATCCTTTGGACATTGTTATATCTTGGAAAAACCGATATGTTCATTGGACCTGTTCTTCCTGCTTGGGCTAATGAGGACATATTGAATGTTTTAGTTGAAAACTTCAACTTGACTCCAATATCAACTCCAAAAGAAGATATCAAAAAGATTATGGGATAAATCCCATAATTTGTTTTATTTACAAATTCAAAACATTAAAATCATATATAAAACTTAAACTATTAATTAAAAGGAGAAATTACTATGGATTTAAAAGGAAAACCAATCGAAATGGAAAGCTTGATTGAATATCAGGAAGGCTCTGTTGTGAGCATGGAAGTTATCAAAAAGGAACTTGGTACTGTAACTGTATTTGCATTTGACAAGGGACAAGGATTAAGTGAACATAGTGCTCCTTTTGATGCTATGGTTCAAATAATCGATGGTGAAGCGGAAATCACATTGGCTGGTGAACCTCACACAGTCAAGAAAGGGGAATTCCTCATCATGCCTGCAAATGTTCCACATGCATTGCAAGCAGTCAATGGACCATATAAAATGGTTTTAACAATGATTAAATCAGATTAGATTTAATCACCTTTTCTCTTTTTTTACTATCTTTTTTAAATTTTACAATTTGATTATGATATTGCTTTTATTTTGCAAAATGACTTCTATATTTTCTTCAATACTTATATAATAGAAAATTTAAATTCCTTTTTATAAAAAATTTAATTTTATTTAGTTTTATATTTAATTCTCTCTTTTCTAAAGAATATTTTATAAGTAAAAAAATAGGTATTTTTTAATTTGAAAGTTAATTTTAAATATGACTGTCAATATATATTTTAATAGTCATATATAACTATAATAAAAATTAATATTGATTGTGTTTGGTGATATCATGATTTATGCAGATACAAAAATCTATAAGAACAATCAAACAGCTATCCCATCTAAAATACGCAAAGAATGCAATATTGGTCCAGATGATATTATTGAGTGGATCTTAGATGATGATGGCAAAGTAACTTTAAATTTTAGAAAGAAAGTGAGTTTTAAAGAAATGAGAGGCTCTATCGATTTAGGATATAAAACTAATTCTGTAGAATTGGAAAAGGAGCTTTATGAATGAAAATTTTATTTGATACAAATTTTATTGTGGCTTATATCTTGAAGTCTGATGAAACACATGAGAGAGCCATACTTTTGGAAGACAATGAAAATATATTTGATAATGAACTTTTCATAACTAATCACATAGTGGATGAGGTTGTCACTATCATAGGTCAAAAGTCAAATCCGGAAGGGGCCCTGAAATCCTATAGGTTCTTGAAAGATAATTTTACCATAATCAATGAATATGACTGCTTTGACTTTAATGATAGAGTGATGGCCAGATACAATAAGATGAATGATGACAATAGTCAAAAACTTGGGTTTACTGATGCTTCTATCATTGAAATTGCAAAATTATTCGAATTGGATGGTATTGTTACCTTTGATAAGGAATTTAGAAGCAATGATGAAGTGGATATAATAAGTTAATTAATTAAATAAGTATTGACAAATAATAAGTTAGCAAAAAAGAGAATGTAAATTTAAATTTATAATTATATTTTTATTGGATGATATTATGAACAGTGATAAGGTAAAGGCAGGAGTACAGAGAGCACCACACAGATCTCTTTTACGTGCTTGTGGATTGAAGGATGATGATTTTGAAAAGCCATTCATTGGTATTGCAAACAGTTACACTGACATTGTACCTGGTCATATTCACTTAAGGGAATTAGTGGAATATGTAAAGGAAGGTATCAGAGCAGCTGGAGGAATTCCATTTGAATTCGATACCATGGCTATCTGTGATGGTATTGCAATGAACCATGACGGTATGAAATATTCACTTGCTTCACGTGAAATCGTGGTAAGCACTGTAGAAAGTATGACAATGGGACATTGCTTTGACGGACTTGTAATGATTCCAAGTTGTGATAAGGTTGTTCCTGGTATGTTGATGGCTGCTGCAAGGCTTGATGTTCCATCCATCTTTGTAACCGGTGGACCAATGGAACCGGGAAAATACAATGACAAGAATGCAGATTTGATCACTGTATTTGAAGCAGTCGGTGAATTGTCCTCTGGAAAGATTACTGAAGAGGAATTATATGAATTGGAATGCTGTGCTTGTCCTGGAGCTGGAAGCTGTTCTGGATTATTCACTGCAAACACCATGGCATGTGTCACTGAAACTCTTGGTATGAGCTTGCCTACCTGCGCTACAGCTCTTGCATTAAGTGATAAGAAAAAGGAATTGGCTGTAGCTAGTGGTAAAAGAATTGTAGAAATGGTAAAAGAGGACTTAAAGCCATCTGATATCATGACTCAAGCCGCTTTTGAAAACGCTATTGCAATGGACATGGCTCTTGGTGGATCAAGTAACACTGCACTTCATATTCCAGCTATTGCATTTGAGCTTGAAGAGAAGGGAGTTCATGCAGACTTGGACTTATTTGATGAAATCAGTGACAAGGTAGCTCATATTGCACTCTTATCCCCAGCAGGTGAAGACACCATGGCAGATTTGCATGCTGATGGAGGTATCCCTGCAGTATTGAAAACAATAGAAAGCAAACTAGACACAAGTGTCATGACATGTACTGGAAAAACATTGGAAGAAAACCTAAAAGATGCAAAAGTCACTGGAAATGGAGTCATTCACACACTTGATAATCCTATTCACGAAGCTGGAGGACTTACTGTACTTAAAGGAAATCTTGCTCCAAACGGTTCAATTGTAAAATCTGCAGCAGTACCTGAAGATATGATGCAACTTAAAGGCCCTGCTAAAGTTTACAATAGTGAAGAGGATGCTGTTGAAGCTATCTTCAATCATGAGCTTAATGAAGGGGACATTCTTGTAATCAGATGTGAAGGTCCAAAAGGAGGTCCTGGAATGAGAGAGATGCTAAACCCAACTTCCGCTATTATGGGAATGGGCATCAAGAATGTTGGACTCATTACAGATGGACGTTTCTCTGGAGGAACAAGAGGTCCTTGCATAGGTCACGTATCTCCTGAAGCGATGAGTGGTGGACCAATTGCAGCACTCAAAGATGGAGACATAATTGAAATCGACATCACAAACGGTAACTTGAATGTTGAATTGTCTGATGAGGAAATCAAGGAAAGAATTGCAAATGCAGATTTACCTGAGAAAAAGGTCAAAGGATGGTTAAACATCTACAGACGTTCAGTTTCCTCTGCAGATGAAGGAGCTATTTTAAGATAGCTTTTTTCTTTTTATTTTCTCTTTGTTTTTTTTATAAAATTTTAATTTATTCGTATATTATAGAAAAGTAAATGGAGTTAATAATGAAATATTTCATACTTTAAAAATGCATTAAGGGGTTAATCAATGAAATATAGAAAATTAGGAAAAACAGGGCTAAAGGTAAGTGAAATAGGTTTTGGTGCTGAATGGCTCCAAGGTAAAACATTAGAAGAATCAAGGGAATTGATCGATTATTGTCACAGTGAAGGCGTAAATTTCATTGACTGTTGGATGAGTGAACCTAATGTAAGGACCAATATTGGAATAGCCATTAAGGACACAAGGGAAGATTGGATCATTCAGGGTCATTTCGGATCCACTTGGCAAGATGGCCAATATGTCCGTACACGTGAGATGGACAAGGTCATTCCAGCGTTTGAAGACTTTATGGAACGTTTTCAAATAGATTACCTTGATTTCGGTATGATTCATTATGTTGATGAGGTAGAGGATTTTGAGAATATAATGAATGGTGAATTCATCAAGTATGTAAGGCAGCAAAAGGAAGATGGAATAATAAAGCATATTGGAATAAGCACCCACAGCCCTACTGTAGCACTTTTAGCTACTGAAGTTGAGGATATAGAGCTCATCATGTTCAGCATAAATCCTGCATTTGACATGTTGGCATCCATTAATGACATAGCTGTTTACATTGAGGATGATACTTATAAAAACAAGGAATTGGAGGGTCTTGCACCTGAAAGAGCAGAATTATATCAAGTTTGTAAGGAAAAGGACATTCCTCTTGTAGTTATGAAAGGATATGCTGGAGGCAGATTGCTTAGAGATGAGGATTCTCCATTTGGTGTAGCACTCACACCTATCCAATGTATTGATTACTGTCTTACAAGGCCTGCAGTTGCATCAATAATGGTTGGTGCAAATGATGTCAAGGAAATGGATGATGCAATTGCATATGAAACTGCAAGTCATAAGGAAAAGGATTATACTTCAGTGCTTGTAAATGCACCTAAAAACTCTTATGATGGCCAATGCACTTATTGCGGCCACTGTGCACCATGCACTGAAAACATCAATATCGCAATGGTGAACAAGTTCTATGACCTTGCAAGGCATCATGATGAAGTTCCACAATCCATTAGGGCTCATTATAACGATTTAATGTTTAATGCATCTGATTGTATAGAGTGTGGAAATTGTGAGGAAAGGTGTCCTTTCAATGTCAGAATTGTTGAAATAATGGAAAAAGCTAAGGATTTATTCCAATAATTAACCTTTTCCTTTTTTTAATATTTTTTTCATTTTTAATATTTTCCTTTTTTTTATTATTTTTTCGTTTTAACCGGAAATTTACAGATTTTAACTAAAAAATTGCAAATAAAAAAGCAATTGCAAACGGAGCAACAACCTCACCCAGAATTGCATTATTTAAAACCAAATAAAAAGAAAACAACAAGTTTCCTCCTTGAAATAATTATCATATACATAAACAAAATATTTATCTTCGTTTTGTTTTGCTAAATCCAAAACCTTACTATAATCTTTATATAAATAAATTGGAGTAGTATTTATAAGACCATTTATTGATAATAATATGCAAGATATAGGGAACTATTATGTAATAAATCATGTGGTAATGTTTACAGGACTTACAGACCGAACGATTCGTAATTATATTTCGTCTGGAATATTACAAGGAGAGAAAATCAATGGCTTGTGGCACTTCACACCAGAACAAGTGGAAGAATTTGTAAGACATCCAGCGGTACGACCAAGTATTCTAGCGAAAAATAATGGGATAGTGTATGATTTCCTATTAGATGATAAAAAGAAAAGTCCAGAAATATGTTTGATTTTGGATACACCGAATGTAGAAAAGAAAGAAGTGGCAGAATACTTTTGTGATTGTATTTGTAATGGTGAGTTTTCTAAAATACAGTTTTCTTTTGATGGTGTTATGGAAAATGCACGAGTGATTTTAAAAGGCGATGCGGATGATGTATTAAAACTTGTGAATGAAAAATAAAAACCAGAAGTAAAAATTACCCCTGGTTTTCAATTTGATTTATTTTTTTATTGCGCAAAAAGTTTTCTACATTCTAGATAGAATCTTTTTTC
>NZ_CALDKF010000084.1 GCF_937898925.1 uncultured Methanobrevibacter sp. | reverse complement strand
TTTAACTATTCTTCTTCCTCTTTATCCTTCTGACGCTTATAACCAACAAGCAACAGCAGCAAAACAGCCAAGACAACAATGCCCAACTGGAAATAATCCGCAGACTTCACCAAAGGATTATCCTCATCATCTATCTCATAAGCCCGCTTATCAACACCAGAACTGTCTGCGGAACCAGCACTTGCACTTGCAGCAGCAAGACTCACACCGGAATCACCAACAGCATAACGAGTTGAATTCAAATCACCACGAGTGGAATTGGATCTGCTAAAGCGACTGTTATTACCATTTACATCAGAATTGAAATTAAACCCATTGCCACTGCCAGAACCATTAAAAAGATTACCATGACCACCTGAATTCAACCAAGACAAACCCAATCCTCTGCTTATAGGACTTTTATAATCCCTCAACCAATCAGGCAAATCACTCTCAGACATCTTAGCAACAGGCTTAGAACCATCAGTATTGTTCACAACAATATTTCCAGTACCTCCAGTAACATATACTGCACGGTTTCCACCATACCTTCTACCATTGAGGATGTTATTTGCAACAATAGAATCAGACACAGTGGAACTGCCTCCACCTTTCAACGCTACTGCATAATCACTGTTTGTTGAAACATTATTGTACTGTACATTATAGTTATGATCACCTTGGGTAGATTGAGAATAACTTATACCATAAACATTGAATCCTTTTTCAAACTCATTTACAGTACCAACAATGATAGTGTTATTCATTATCCTATCATCAGAGTCCTGAACCTCGATTCCAGCAACCAATGCCCAGCTATGTTTACTTGCATAACCGGTAACATTAATAAAATTATTAATAATATCAATTGTGGTCCTACCATAATAATTTTGGGAATAGATTCCAATATTCGGCCCAAAACTATAACTAGTTAGGTTATTATATGCTACACGAATATTTTCAGCCTGACCAGTTATCTGTATAGGATAAGCAGTACCATGAGCCTCTTTACCACCAGTAGTTTGAATATGAATGTCATTTCCATAAATAACTACGTCATTGGACAAATACAAATCCAAACCATACAAATAATTAACATTACCTTGAGCAGTAATAAAATCATTTTCTAAAATGGTGTTTTTTTCAATTGTTGAATTATGACATGCATAAATCAATACAGCATCCAATGTAGGCTCCCCTTGTGCAACGCCATTAACAACACACTTTATGTAATTATTAGATAAGACTAGATTATAGCAAGAATCTGCTGCAAAACCAGCAACGGCATCCATACTTATACCACCATATATTTCAGCCATCCAATCAACCGCCCTTAAAGGCAAGGAACAGTTAATTGTATTTCCAGAAACAAAGGCATCACGAGTATTTGTTAATACAATCCCATAATTATAACCTCTATTCAATGCATTACCACACAAGTTAACAGTATTGTTAACTAAATTTACGCCACTTAAGCTCTCATCTAAACCATTGGAGTAAATTCCAAATCCAGTGACATTCTTAGGAACATTATAATCAATGCTAACATTATAAACCGTAACATTATTAGCACTAATCAACACCCCTGCACCTTCATTATCAACAAAATCCTCATCTAAAACAAGATGCAGATTAGTTAACATTACACCATCAGCTTTAAGATTAAAAACGGTATTCCTAAATAATGCATCACGACCAGTTATTTTAGTATTATCCGAATCAATAGTGATAATCCCCTTATCAGCAAAATCACCATCAAATGTTATAATCTGACCGCTATATTCACCTTTCAAAACATTATCACTATCAAAAAATGTATTGAAATTGCTATTATTAACTACAAAATTTTCACTAGAACCTAACTTATTTGACTCCATACAAGAAGAAGAATGGGATTCAAAATCAATTCCATTTTCCAAAACGTCAGCTTGATAAGATATTTCATCAGCACTATCAGAAAAACTCAAATTTTCATAAGAGATTATCGAATCATCTAAATTATTCAAGCACTCCTCAGAAACCAATGAAGCAGAAACCATATTGGCACAGCAAAATACTAACACAAGCAATGAAACCAATATAAAAAATTTATTAATTTTCAATTCAATACTCCCATCCAATTTCCATATTAAATAATAAAAAAATACTTGAAAATATTTTTTTAACATAATATTAGGATCATAAAAAAATTACAATGCATAAAAAACTTCTAATAATTTATTAGGCAATTAAAAAAAATTTAATTAGAATCCTATTTTTAACAAATATAAAAAATAAATTTTTTACTAAAAAAATTTATTTGTTATTCCAATCCCAAACAGGCATTGAAATAAAAAATAAATTCTCTGAATAAATAATAAAAAATAGAAAAAAAAGTATTTTTTAACTTTTCCTTCTATAAAAATTCTGTCATTTATTTTTTAACGGTTATTTTTACTTTTTTGCTAATTGCCTTGTAGTATTTGCTTCCTGCAAACTTGACAGTTGCAGTGTATTTGCCTTTTTTGGTTAATTTAGTGATTTTAAAGGTTGCTTTACCTTTGCTGTTTGTTGTAGCTTTGTAGGTTTTTTTGCCTACTTTCAAGGTAAGTTTGACCTTTTTCAATACTTTACCTTTATTGTTTTTAAGGGTAACAGTATATTTTTTGGTTTTGACTTTAACCTTAAAGGTTTTTGCTTTTGCAGTGATCTTAGGTTTTGCTTTGCTTACAACTACTTTAGGGCTTACGCTGGAAGCAAGGTAACCATCGTCACCTGCAAACTTAACAGTTGCAGTGTAAGTTTTTGGAACCAAGGTAGCGACATTAAGGCTTACTTGACCTTTAGCGTTAGTGGTCAATGTTTTGCTGATAGTGCCAACTTTTACAGTCACTTTCTTGTTAGCAAGAGCTTTTCCATCCTTATCAGTAAGGGTAATGACTAAATTCTTTGCAACATTATAAACAGCACTTACCTTAGGAGCAGTGATCTTGGTTGCAACTTTAGCAGGAACTACAGGTTCTTCTGTGAAATTGAAGGATTTAGTGTCACTAATTGCATTGTATGATTCGTTTCCTTCATAGTTTACTGCAATGGTAACTTCACCAGTTAAACCGGAAATGGTAGCCTTACCATCATCACCAGTAGTGACAGTTTGCTCTTCACCACCATTTACAGTGTATTTAACGGTAGCACCAGCAATAGGATTAGTACCATCAGTTAAAGTAATAACAACAACACCTTTCTCAGATGAACTGATATCAACAGCACTGTCAACAGCAACAACTTTAAGTTTGGTAGCATTTACATAGAAATGACCATTAACTTCAGTAGTACCTACAGCAACTTCACCATCATAATTACAATCTTCAATAACAATAGCCTCATCAAAGTTAGCAGCAGAATCAACTACACCATTAAATTGGGAATTAGTAAAAGTACAATCTTTAAATGAAATACTGTCTTCTTCAAAATATCCTGCAATACGATAAACTAAAGAATCAGCAACAATATCTTTAAAGGTACAATTATTGAAATTTAATTGAGCACATCTATTAACTCCCATATAATAAGAATCTGTAGTTGTTTGACCAAAAGTACAATTGATGAATTCTAAAGAATAGGTTTTTAAAAATCCATGCTCTTCAAAGTATCTATCCTCATATTTTCCTGAATTGAAATTTTTGAAAAAGGTTACATCATTTTTAAAATTACAATTAATAAAGGTACAATTCCTATTAAAATCAGTGTTGAAAAATGTCATGTTAATAAAAGTATAAGTTGTATTTCCAACATTATTGTAATCAAATAAAAAATTATTAATTAGAGTATCTTGGCCTTGACCAATAAATGTAATATTTTTCATTTCATCAATTGTTATTACCCTCCTATATTTATAATCTCCATTAGCAAGATAAATAATACCACCATCATTAATATAAATTTTAGCAGCTGTGATTCCAGAAGGAGTACCAAATGCAGTAGCCCAACTTTGACCGTCAACAGTTTCAGGATCGCTAGAAGAAGAAATATTTACATAGAAAACATCAGAATTTGTTAAACTTAAAATATCAGAATTATCTGCGCCTAATACATCATGGGACTGTCCGGAAAGTTCATCATCAATTTCATCCTGAGCAGATGCAGAATCAACCACAACCGGCTCATCTTC
>NZ_CALDKF010000083.1 GCF_937898925.1 uncultured Methanobrevibacter sp. | reverse complement strand
TACTCTTATAATTGTCAAATCAAATAATGGAACTATTTCAGGCAATATTATTAATGAAACTGATGTTAATTATTATACTAATGCAAACTATTTGTATGGTATTGATCTTTATGAACTAACAAATGTGACTATCTCAAATAATAATGTTACAATGTCCAGTGTTGGTGGACAAGTTAACCCTCAAGGTGCAGGTGCTGCTTATCCTATACAGATAACCGGTCCAGTAAGTGATATTTTTATCCATAATAACAACTTAACTACAGAAAATAATGGTCCAAATATTGGAATATATTCTCAAAATTATTATGGTCCAACAAACATAACAATATACAATAATTTTATTAATGTGACTGGAAGAGCTACAACAAATTATTATGCATTAGTTTCAGGTATTGAGCTTCAAGATACTGATGTGACAGTTTACAATAACACTATTTATGCTCAAACTCTAAATGATTACAATAGCACTTACAATGTCTTTGGCATAAGTTATTATCAAACCACTTCTGGAAATCATACTTTTAATATTTCCGACAATACAGTTAAAACTAACGGACATTATGCTGTTTATTTAGCATCATCAGTTAATAGTATTGTTAATCATAACTTCCTAAAGACTTATGACTTATGCTGCAATAATGCAGTCTATGCTCCTGGCGCTACTATAACTAATAATTATTGTTGCTGTACCAATTGCAACTGCACCCTAACTAATTGCAATTGCAATCCCAATAGAGTAATCTCTGATAATAGAAGTAAGAAACACTTTATCTTAGGTGCAATTGATGATGAAATCTTAGCTGATGAACCTCAAACTATAGAATTGTATGTAGGTCCAAATGAAGAAGATGGAGAAGGAACTATAGAAAACCCTTATACAAACCTCTTTTTAGCATGGGGTGAAGGCATAAGCAAATTGGACATAACTTCTCCAACAAAAATTATTATTAAATTTTTGGATGGTGTTTATTCATTCAAAGAGGAGGACTTTGAAATTATTGATGAGAGAGGATATGATGTTTCAGATTGGAATATGTTTATATTGAATAACAATATGGATATCATACTCCAAGCTATTAATGAAAACTCAGTTAATTTCATCTTTGAAGAAGGAACATGCTTACCTTTAGATTTCTATAACTGTGAATGTAGTGGAATCAAGTTAACAGGCATTAATATCCTTTTAGATGAGGAATCAATTAATTTGCCTGGAAGTTTTATTTTTACTGGTGATGGCAAGGTAACATATGAAAAATGTATCTTCTTTGTAGATTCCACATTATATTTAGGTGATGAATCCAATGAGATGGAGTTCATAGATTGTATTTTTGATGGTAAAGGTGAAGGTTATCTTAGCTTAGGTGATGCATACAATTTAAATTTGATATCCATTAATTACGCCACTTTCTACAATCTATCAGGACCTTCATTTAATCACATAGTGGACATCTCTGGTATGGTTAACGCCAATTATAACTGGTGGGGATCCAATAATCCTGTTTCCAATGAAAAAGTGAATGCAACCATTTATGCTATATACAATACTACAGTAAACTACATTGCTGAGAATCAGTGGGAAGTTATAGGTAAGTTGACTTGGAATGACGGCACCACAGATGGAATCGAAAGATTGTATGACATGCCGGTATTACTATCTTCCACAACAGGTACTTTCAATGAAACAAATCCAATATTGAAAGACGGCATGTTTAAAGTAACTTACACCAGTGACAGCATAATCAATGAAATCAATGCCCTTTGCGATAAGGAAAACCAAACCTTAAGCTTTATGAAGAATATTGACCTTGGTGTCAGTGCAAATGACATCACTTCTGGAGAGTATGGAAATGTCACCGTGACCGTTTCCCCAGTCATTGATGCAATGCTCAATGTCACTGTAAACGGTGCGATTTACACAGTTAATGCGGATGCCAGCGTTGTCGTACCTATCACCGAACTTTTGGATGTTGGTAACTACACTGTTGACGTTGTATTGTATGATGCAGAGAACATCTACGCTACCAGCTCAACCAGCTTTGAAGTTAAACCTGTTCCTGCTCCTTCCAATGACACCAACGGTTCCAACAGCACTCCAGTTAAAGTGGCTACCAAGCTCACTGCCCCTAAGGTGACTGCAACCTACAACGTTGCCAAAAAGCTTGTTATAACCCTTAAGGATGCAAACGGTAAAGCATTGGCTAACAAGAAGGTTAGTGTGAAGGTTGGATCCATCAGCAAGACCTTAAAGACCAATGCTAAAGGTCAAGTAAGTCTTAATGTTGCTAAATTGGTTCCTAAGACCTACACTGCAACTGTCAAGTTTGCAGGAGATAGCAACTACGCTGCTTCCACCTTAAAGCCTAAGGTTGTTGTTAAAAAGGCTAAAGTCAAACTTGCAGCTAAAGCAAAGACATTTAAGGCTAAAGTCAAGACCAAAAAGTATACTGTTACCCTTAAAAACAATAAAGGCAAAGTATTGAAAAAGGTCAAACTTACCTTGAAAATAGGCAAAAAGACCTACAAAGCTACTACAAACAGCAAAGGTAAAGCTACCTTTAAAATTACCAAATTAACCAAAAAAGGTAAAAAAACAGCTACTGTCAAGTTTGCAGGAAGCAAATACTACAAGGCTTTAAGCAAAAAAGTAAAAATAACCATCAAATAAGTGAATATTTCATTCACTTATTTTTCTTTTTTTTTTTAATCTGTTTTCATAACTCCTTTTTTTCAATTTCTGCATATATTGTTTCACCACTCTTTTTTACAGTCTTAACAAATCATTAAAAAATTAGTTATAAATATTAGGTCAAATAAATAATTTATTACTCAATTAATGTTAGCGATAGGATAGAATCGCAATGATTAGGGAATTTCATGCAGGAAATTGCCATTCATAAAAAAATTATAAATGTATACATCAGTGATAAAATGATAGACACACATTGTCATATAGATTTTGATGAATTTGATCCAGACCGTGATAAGGTAATAGAAAGGGCTAAGGAAAAGCTCAATGCTGTCATCAATTCAGGATATGGTTTGGAAAGCAATGCAAAGGCATTGGCACTTTCAAAGGAGTATGAGGGATTCGTTTATCCAACCTTTGGATTCCATCCAGTATCATCCCAGAATTCTCCTCAAGAGGAGATAGATGCAGCTCATAAGCAGATGATTGAGCATCTTGATGAGATTTTGGCAGTTGGGGAAGTTGGAATGGATTTCTTCTATTGCACAGACAAGGCATTGAGAGCCCGTCAGCAGGAAATCTTCACTGGATTCATTGAAATTGCAAATGAATACAAGAAACCACTCCTTATTCACGGAAGGGACTGTGAAAAGAAGATTTTCAATTTGTTGAAGGATTATGATAATATTCCTAAGGTGATTTATCATTGTTATGGCGGCAGCCTAAAGACAGCAAGGAAGATCTTGGATATGGAAGACCATTACCTAAGCTGTTCAACCATGGTATGCTACAGTCAAAGACATCAAGACCTTTTCAAGGAAATTCCTATTGAAAGAATCTTGACTGAAACTGACAGCCCATACTTGGCAATGACCAAGGATGAAAGGAATGAACCTGCAAATGTTGCACTTGCAGTTGAAAAATTAGCTGAACTTCATGAAATTAGTGTGGATGATGTATCTCTACAAACTGAAAAGAATGCAAGATATGTATTCGGAATATAATTTTAAAGAAACGATTAATTAAATTGATACTTATAAATATTATTCAATTCTGATAAACCTATTATTAAATTTAAAGGTATGATATTATGAAACCTTATGTAATCCTTAATGCAGCTATGACATTGGATGGAAAAATAGCTACAAAAACAGGAAGTTCTGAAATTTCAGGGCCTGAAGATCTTGAACGTGTTCATGAAATCAGAAAGGAAGTTGATGGAATCATGGTTGGAATTGGTACCGTTCTTGCTGATGACCCAAGACTTACTGTTCATAAGATAAATGCAAGAAAAGAGGACAATCCTGTTAGAGTTGTAGTTGACAATAAGGCAAGGACTCCACTTGACTTTAGGATATTGAATGATGATGCTGAAACAATCATTGCAGTAAGCAGTCTTTGTGATGAGAATAATCCTGATTGTGATGAGGATGCAGTTTTAAGGGCTAAGGAGCTTTCCAAAAGAGTAAATGTTTTCTATTCATCTAAGGAATCTGTTGATTTGGCTGAATTTATGGAGCATTTGTATTCAGAAGGAATTGAAACCCTTATGCTTGAAGGAGGATCTACACTTAACTTTTCCATGATCAAGGAAAATCTCATTGATGAAGTGAGGATATGCATAGCTCCTATGATTGTTGGAGGAAAGGATTCCAAAACATTCTTCGATGGTGAAGGATTCGATTATATGAAGGAAGCTATTCCATTGAAATTAGAGAAGTATTATCCTTTAGGAAAGGACTTTGTTATGGAATACAAGGTTTTAAAATAAGGTTTAATGATTAATTTTTTCTTACTGAATTTCCATCATTTTTTTGAATTTTAATTTGCAAGTCTGCTAATTTTTCACCACCCTTTTTTTAATATTAATTTAATAGATATTTCTCAAAAATCACTTCTGTGTTTTTGCACAAAATCGCACTTAGATAATGTTTATTATCCTTGCTTTTAATATTATTTCAATATAGAAAGTAGATTATGGGGTTCTGACTAATCAGTTTAATTTTTATAATAGTTACTTTTCTTCATGGAATGGAAGTAATCATATTCCGCTGTTTTTTATGAACTCCAGTTTGATTTAAATTAAAAAAAGGAGAATAATAAATGAAGGATTATTCTATTGAAGAGGCAATTGAAATAATTAATTCATGTGATGAATCATTTGTGGCAGATACAAAGCATTTTGATATTAGGAATGTTCAAAGAATAGGAGATTTAGGTTTGATCTTTCAGACATTCTTATATAATCAATTAATGGGAATAATCAAACAGGACTATAATAAATTCAGACTATATTTTGAACATAGTCAAAAGCCTACAAAAGATATATCATTAGTGATAGGCATAAATGATAATAGAACTGTAAACTTTATAACTGTAATGGAAACTTATAGGAATCAAAGGGTGAGAAAATGAGCCGGGAAGTAGTATATGATTATGATTCTAAGGGAGACTCCCTATTCATATATTGTGTTGAGGATTATGAATATGAGGTTTCATTTGAATTGGACAATGATATAATTCTAGACATTGATTCAGAAGGGCAACCAGTTGCATTTGAATTTTTAAATGCATCAAAAATATTCAATTTGGATAAGGGATTTTTCAAAAATTTAGCAAAAATCTCCATTCGACTAATTGTCACTGAAAAGAAGATTGACTTAAAGGTTCAATTGATTGTTCCTGTTCATAATAAGACACAAATTTTTGGTGTTAATAGGATTGCAACTAATTTAAATGGGATTCCTGCAGTTGAATCTGAATTGGTTACAGTATGATAGATAATTGGTTTGATGATGAAAAGAACTAATTTGAAATAAAAATAGTTAAAAAGAGTAAATGAAAATTAAAATTAAAAATTATTAATAAAATAAATAAAAAATAAAAATCTGTAATAATTTAATAAAATAAAGTAAAATCATAAAAAATAATGTAAAAGCAAACAAGTCATTTCTTCTTTGTTTGCTCCTACTTGTTTTTGAAATTTTGCTTTTCAAATTGAGGTTTTATTTTTCGTATCTTGATAGTTCCACCTCTAATTTTTATTTTCGATTTGTGCGATTTGTTTTTCTTTTTTTGATTTGATTTGAAATTTAGATTGAAGCAATGTTTTGTCGAATGATTTTAGTTTAATTTCCTTGCTAAAACACATTTTTTTTTAAAAAATTGCTTATTTTTGTTTTTGACTAATTAAAAAAATTAATCATTTCGTTCAACAGCTTAATCAATTGCAAATACAATTGATGCATTTTAGTTTAAATGTCTCTAATCAGGCTAATTAGTACATTCTAACTCTTTTGGAGATATTCAGGGTCATTTTTTCTTTGGATTTTGATAGTATTCATTTTAATCCAGTATCTTGTTTTCGACGCTGGAGTTGTCCCAAATATCTATATTAATATTTGTTCTTATAGTATATAACTGTTTGTATATTTACTAACATTTTCTATATATGCAAATATTTAGGCATACCTAAACATTTATATATGATGAAAACAAACTATAATTAAAGATATTTAGGTACACCTAAATTTTAAGGATTCGCCTACAAGTAAAAAGAATACTGTCATTAATCACTCCAAATTAAAATCAAGTCCTTAAAATTTTTGTACTTTTGTCTTTAATTCTCGGAGGTGAAATATTGGGAAGAACCAAAAGTGGAATTTGTGGTAAGAAGCAGATTAAACCGACTAAACGAGAAAGAAAAAGAGATCCAAAAGTTGTTTCTTTCAGAAGATGATTTTTGGAAATGACCTTTAAATAGTTCTAAACTTTTAAAACTTTATTGCTATATATGCTCTAACAACAAAACATTACTGGAAAATTTATCTTCAAAATTTCAATCAAATCAAATCAAAACACACATCCAAAATAAATTCACTATATAATTTTCCGAATCGCTCAAATCAAATCTCAATTTTAGAGCTGTATTAAAAAAGTTTTAATTTCTAAATATTTTATTTAGAATTCGATTAATTGGCAAACAAAAAGGATTCATTCTTTTTTGTTGCTGGTTGATGATCTACTATTTTTTTATTTCAAGATTTTTTTATGTATTGTTTTTTTTAAATAATTTTTAAAACTTTATTAATAATGTTTTACATATACATATATAATTAGTTAAAAAATTTATTATTTTTAAAAGGTGAAAAATATGGGAAATATGGCTGAAGCAAGAAGAAAAATGCATGAAAGGGATGAAAGGGTAAAAAAGGAAAACAAGTCTGAAGTCAAGAAAATAAGAAATTTCTTCTTTGGCTGCTGCAACAATAAGGAAAGCAAAAAGGTCAAGGAACACAAATAATATTTTATAAAATTATTAAACGCTATTTTTTAAAAAAAGATAAGATTTTATTTTTAATTTATTTTTTAATAAAGTAAAAAAAGTAAAAAGTAAAAAAAAGTAAGGATATGGAATAATTAAAGGCTTATTCCATGTCTTTTTAAGATTTTTCTAGGATTTTCAACGGTAGCTTTCAAAACCTCTTCTTCTGTCATTCCAGCACCTAATCCTATTTCAAATGCTCTTTCAAATGTAATTAGATTGTCAGGAGAATGGGTATCTGTATCGATTAGGAGATCATTTCCAACTTCTCTTGCAATGTTTGCTACATGACCGTTTCCTAAGCAGTGGCCTTTTCTTGCACTGATTTCCAAAGCGACATCATTCTTTTTAGCAAGTTCTGCCTCTTCTTTTGTGATTAAACCAGGGTGACCTAAGATATCGATTTCCTTACAGTTTACTGCAGCAAAGTTAGTTCCTTCAACTACAGGCTCATTCAAAGTTTCACCATGAACAACAACAATCTTTGCACCTAATTCACGTGCCTTATCTGCAAGGTCTGGAATGGATTCAACAGGTGCGTGAGTGATTTCAGCACCTAAAACCACTGTAATGTCCCAGTTATTGTTTATATCATCAATTGCAGCGCTGATTTCAGGGATGGTGTTGATGTTTGAGTAGTCAACATGATCGGTAATAGCTATTGCTTCATGTCCGAGTACAAGTGCTCTTCTTGCAAGTTCAGATGGCAAAAGCTCTCCATCGCTGAATAAGCTGTGCATATGTAAATCAATTCTTTTATAATTCAATAATATCTCTCCTTCGAGTAAAATAATTATAATTATAAATATAATTTTTATTTTTATTTTGAATATTTTATAATTATAAACTTTTATAAATGTTAAAAATCTAATTTATATTAATTAAATAGAATTATATATTTAATGTTTAATATTTATATTCTTATAATTTATAAACTTATTATTTAATTTTAAGTTAATTATTGATTAATTTTATATTAATTTTAAAATAGAAGTGTTAAAATGATTTCCGTATTTGTTCCATCTCATATCACTGGTTTCTTCAGCATTCTTGATAATGAAGACCCATTATTGAAAGGGTCTTTAGGTGCAGGGGTGCTTTTGGATAAGGGTGTTATCACTGAAATGGATGAAAGTGATGAGTTCTCTATTCTAATCAATGGAAAGAATGATGAGTATAATGAAGTGATTATTCTAAAGACCATTGAGCTTATGAAAAAGGACATTGAGTTTGATATGGATAATGTCCTTATAAAGCAAACAATTCAGGTTCCAATAGGATGCGGTTTTGGAACATCCGCTTCATCAGCTATTGGCACTGCCATTTGCATAAATGAGCACTTTGATTTAGGACTCTCTATAGAGGAATGCGGTAAGTATGCCCATTTGGCAGAAGTGGAGCTTGGAACTGGCCTTGGGGATGTGATTGGAGAGCTTTCAAAAGGAATAGTTCTCAGAACAAAACCAGGTGCTCCAGGATATGGTGAAGCAAAATCAATTGTTCCTCATGAAAAAACAGGTTTTGGAGTCTTTGAATCATTGAAATCAGATTTCTATGTAATCACCAAATCATTGGGGGAAATATCAACCGCTTCAATCATAGAGGACCCAAAGCATAAGAAGATAATTACACAAGTTGGATTGGAAATAGGCGAAGAGTTCAATAAGAAAGATGATGGAATAGTCATTGGATCAAAATTCAAGAATAAGTTCAATGTAGCTGTTGACAGTGAATTCAATGAAGAGGAAACAATCAAAAAATTCATGAATGCCTCATTGAAATTTGCAAAGAAGACACATCTAATCAATGATGATCTATTGCAGATTGTCCATGAATTGCATGGAAAGGTACTTGGAAGTTCAATGGCAATGTTGGGAAACACTGTATTTGCTATAGCAAATGAAGATCAAAAGCTTAAGTTGGAAGCGAAATACTATAATGAATTTGAATTCTATAAGATGGATACTGAAGGAATCTGTATAATGAGTCATGATTAATCAATGGGGTGATATAAGTGATAAAGCTCAGTTATGACATGAAAGTCTATAGGCAACATTTAAGGGAAGTTTTGGAAAAGACAGACAATGTTGTTGAATTAGGTGCTCATGTGGGAAAATCAAGTGAAATAATATTGTATAAATTGACTACAGGACGTTTGATAAGCATAGACAACAGTCCTGAAGCCATTGAACCTATGGATAGGCTTTCAAGATACAATGATAATTTCACATTCATAAGCGGTGATGTAAGGCTTCACGAAACCTTGGAGCAGGTAGCTAAATCAATTGACAGATGTGATGTGCTATCTATAGACTTAGGTGGTGGCTACCATCCAGACACTGTTTTCAAGGTATTTTACATTTGGTCATCCACCCTTAAGCCAAGGGATGTATTGATAAGAAATCAAGGTTTGATAGACTTTGTAAACTCTGCAGATTATGATGAAGAATTCACCTCAAGTGAGGGATGGCTTGAATCTTGTGGAAATCAGGGAATTCCACCTCAAATCAAGGAATTCAGTCTATGGAGCGATAAGATAGAGTGATTTCTTTAATATTCTAATCTTTTCAGCTCTTTTCATATGCTCTATTTTTTAAAACCTTTATATGTCCTATTTTTACTTTTAACTGATGATTTTTGCTCTATTTCGGATTTTATAGTATATAATTCATTTTCTTACATTCATAATTTATGGTCAATATTTTTTAAGTTCTAATTATACTTATTTTTTAATTTAAACAGTTCTACGACGGTGTTTTAATCAATTTTTTTTATTAAACTTTATATAGGATAATTTATAGATTTTATAGTATAATTTACTAAGTTAACGAAAATAACTGTAAATTTTTATTAAAAGATGATATTATGAAATTTAATAAATTAATGTTATTCTCTATCATTATGATTGCTATACTAGCCATAGGTGCTGTTAGTGCAACGGACTTGGATAGCGTAGATGATATGGAGAGTAATGATCTTTCAATTGATGATAGCTTGTCAGTTGAAAGTGATACAACAAATAATGGAGATGCTGGTACAGAGGGGGATAACCAGCAAGTGAATCCAAAAAATGATAATAATAATGTAACTCTTCCAGAAAACGTTTATGCATGGGACTGCAATATGACTGTTGATGTTCCTGATGGTACAAAGGGTACTTTTAACCTTTCCTTTGATGATTGGGAACCTAAGAACGTTACTGGTCTTTTTGGGGATTATGGTAATATTAGTGGTAGAAAAAACATTGACCTTGTGCCACAGATTAACGGTAGCGGTCGCTTTGGAAATCAAGTTTTAGAGCCTGGAAAAAATCATACATTGAATCTTACATATTTTGATGGAGAAACTGTTCATTTCAGTGAAACTCATACCTTTTTCCTGAATTACATCAAATTTGAAGTTCCTGAAGAGATATCTACCATGAATGGTGTTTATCAATTCTTAAATGTTTTAGTTCCTTTAAATGAAAGCTCAGAAGCAAGAGCTGCATTATATATTGATGGAAAGCAAATAGGATATGCACAACCTTTTAATGGTTATGGTGGTCGTTCTATAAGAATGTTCGGCAAGGAAAACTTTAAAGGAATTAGTTATGGTGTACATAGCTATGAATTAAGGTATTTTAATGGAACATATAATGCTACAAGTCAAAGTGGTACAATAAATGTTGTTTTCGATGATGTAGAATATCAAAAGACTATTGTTAAGGGATCTGTATTTAATGAAGACATCAAAGTAAACTTGCCATTTGATGCTTTTGGTACATTAAATCTTATTGCAGATGGAAAGACATTAGTTCCAAACCAAACTTTCTATCGTGATGATATGACTACATATGTCTTTAACTTATCCTCATTGGACTGCAAGGATTACAATGCTACAATTGTATATTCTGGTGATGGATATTATCCTGCATACAATAGAACAGTTTCATTCAATTTAGACTATCTGATGGACATATATCCTGACAGTTATTCTAATCAGAAAAATGTTAGTGATGAGATATATGTTGACTTGCCTATTGATTTCTCAATAGGAGAAACATTAGAATTGAAAGTTGGTGATAAGACATTTTATGCTAAATCCATTAGGGAAGAGTACGGCAGTAGTGCAACTTTTGACATTTCACAATTGCTTGCAGGCAATTATACTGCACAGTTAAAATACAATGGAAATTCAAAATATCCTGCAAAAACCATTGATTTCAATTTAAACAAATATTACAGGATTCAATGCAATACCGGGCATGATATTTTTGAAGACACTTATGTAACTTTGGTATTGCCTGATGATGCAAATGGAACTTTAGTGATATGGGATGATAAAAATTATACAAAAGGCAATATAAGCATTCCATTAAATGGCTCTAATGGTAATAAGACTGTTGATGGAAAGGAAATATCTAGTTGGACAATAACTAGCGAAGATGGATTTAAAATTGTCAATTGTACCATTCCGAATAATGTTCTAAAATTGTCTGATCCTGAGGAACATATCCTCAATTTCACTTACATAGGCACTGATTATCTTGTAAGAGGTACTGATTATGATGATGGAGATTCAGATTCAACATATATTTCCATTTATCCAAGAATGAATCTTCCAATAGTCTATGCAGGCAAAGATGCTAATTTCACATTTGAAATGCCGAATGATGCAAATGGCAGATTATTGGTTCAGATAGAAGGAAAAACCTATTATAATAATACTTTAAAGGATGGTAAGGCTACTTTCAAATTGCCAACTACCCAAGTGGGAGATTTCTATTTCTACTATGAATATACAGGAGATAGCAAATATGGAGATTCCAGAACCATCCGTGATACTTCCACATTTACTGTAAGAGGCAAATTCCCTAAAATAAACCTTACCATGCCGACTAACTTAGTCAAAAACTGTTATAATACAATCAACTTTACTTTCCCTGGAACAAGCTTTAACGGAAACCTTAAGTTAAAATTGGATTATGGAAACAATCGCTATGAATATGTTACTGTTCCAATAGTAAAGGGTGTTGGCAGCCTAAAGTTCATTCCTAAGTATCAAGGGAAACTAAGAATCTATTATGATTATGCATATAAGTATTATGAAGCAGATGATGAATGTTTCGGTGACTTTAAAGTATATAAACTCACTTCAAAGAATGTGACTAAGTACTATACTGACAGCAAGAAGCTTAATGTTACCATTGTAGACAATCACAACAAGCCAGTTCCAAACGGTCAGGTTGTTTACTTCTACTATAAGGGTAAGAAAATAGGAAATGCCACAACTAAAAATGGTGTAGCTTCCTTTAAACTTAACTATAAGCCTGGAACTTACATTATAAAAGTCTACTACAAAGGCACTTATGTAAACAGAAAGGTCATTGTCAAGCATATCGTAACATTCAAGGCAGTTAAGGTTAAGAGATCTGCTAAAAAGCTTGTCTTGACTGCAAGTCTTAAAAAGGTCAATGGCAAATACCTTAAAGGAAAGTACATTACATTCAAGTTCAATGGAAAGACTTACAAGGCAAAAACCAATTCAAAAGGTGTTGCAAAAGTCACTATTAAACGTTCAGTGCTTAAAAAGCTTAGAGTTGGCAAGAAAATTAAAATTCAAGCTACTTACTTGAAAGACACTGTTAAAAGAACAGTAAAAGTAAAAAGATGAATTTTATTTTCTTTTTTCTTTTTTTATATTAAAATATTAATTTCATTTTACTTTTTTCAATTATTTTTAAACTGCTTTTTTTCTTAAAATTATAATTCTTATAAAAATATTTATAAATATAAAAATCTATATATTATAGTGATATAAAAAATTATAATTATTTTTTTAAGGAAGGAATATTATGAGGCGGAAACAAAAACTAATTATAGCAATTCTTTCTGTTATTCTTATTTGGTTATTAATAGTTATAGGGACCTTTTTCATAGGAGGTCCTGATTTAGCTGCAGAAAACAAGACTATTTTAGTTTTGGCAGCTGACAAGTACGAGCAGCCAAATGGTGGATGTGATATGGCATTCATTGTTCGTTTAGAAAATGGACACTTAAAGAGCTATGATCCATTCTATCCTGGTGGAATGGTGCACCCAACACAACCTGCTCCCGGAAATCTGAAAGGAAATATGCGGTTCCACGATTGTCTATGGAATGGTGTAGAAGAGGGTATGCAATATGCAAAAGAGATTGTAGAGTACCGTAATGGAACTAAAATCGATGCGGTTGTTCTTATCTATGATGAAGGATTGGATAATATCATAGATTCAGTAAGGCCTCTTGAAGTTGACGGTGAAGTAACTAACCTTAGTGCAACTGACATTATCCGTGAAAACGACAATTACAACGGATATAAAGGCAATGGTGGTGTAACTGGAACCATGAATAGGGCAGATGCAGTAATGGTATTGGTTAAAGCTCTTTCCAATGCTGCAAAAGATCCAAATAAAAAACAAACCATGGTAAAAGCAGCTATGGATGAGTATAACAAAGGTAATATTGTTATGACTCCAAAAGGTTCCTTTGCACGTTTACTCGCAACAAAAGGATTTGAAAGTATTGTATAAATTTTAATAATTTATACAATTATATTTTTTTTAATTTTTTTCATTTTTAACTATTGTTATATATCTTTTTTTAACTTCAATATTTAAAAAATTAAAAATAATAAAAATTAGAATAACTCTTTTTAAAAAATTAAATAAATAAAAAATAGAAAATACTCTTTTTAAAAAATAAAATAGAAATTAATAGAAATAAAATTAAAATAAAAAAAATAAATGATTTATTTTATACTGTTTGCAGCTTCCTGACCAGCCAAGTAACCTGTTGCAAATGCTATCTGCAAGTTATATCCTCCAGTTGGTCCAGCCATCTCAAGAACCTCTCCTGCAAAGTACAATCCATCCACAAATCTTGATTGAAGTGTTTTTGAATCGATCTCTTTGGACTTTACTCCCCCAATGGTGACCTTTGCAAGATCCATCTCCAATGACTCTATTTCAATAGGATGTCTCTTAAGGTTTTCAGCTATCTTGTTCTTGTCCTTTTTAGTGATGTTAGCCATTGTCTTGCTTGGGCTGATATTGATTTTCATCAGGAAGTAATCAATGAAGTTAGCTGGAAGGAACCTTTTCAAATAGTTCTTGATGGACATCTTACCATTGTCCGGGGTGTCTTTGGTGATCTGTTCCTTAATCTCTTCTTCAGTCAAGTCTGGAGTGAAGTCAATATTTATCTTATTTGTAAACAATTCAAGTTCTCCAATCTCATCATCGCTTTTTTGGTTTAAGGCATCATCTAAAATTGTAAACTTGGACTTTTCAATCAATAGATTGCTTAAGTCAATCACTGCAGGGCCAGTCAATCCAAAGTGACTGATTAATGCATCTCCTCTAACAATAATTTTTTTCTTCTTGTCCTTGAATGATAGCTCAACATCACTTAATGTGAGTCCGCTTAGGCTTCTAAGCAGGAAGTCATCTACATTGAATGAAACAAGTCCTGGCTTGATGTCAGTAATGGTATGATTCATCCTTGAAGCTATTCTATATCCATCTCCAGTGGACCCTGTAGATGGGTATGTGATGCCTCCTGTAGATACTACAATCTTTGATGCATTTAATGATATCTTATCATTTTCTATTAAGAATACTGGTTCCATCCTTTCATTTAATTCATGTTCAATATCATTTGCATTGATTGGACAATTGGTATGTATATCCACTTCCAATTCTTCAAGATATTCTTCCAAAACATCTAAAATGTCATGGGCATCTTCACTGTCTGGGAAGATTCTCTTCTTGTCCTCAATGTGGAATTCAAGGTCTTTCTCTTCAAATATTTCAAGCAGTTTTTCTTGAGGCAAAGTGTACAATGCATGCTTAAGGAAATTCTTGTTCTTATTGTAATAGTTCAATTGTTCATGAATTGGTGTGCTGTTTGCAATGTTGCAGCGTCCTCCTCCAGTCATGAGAAGCTTTTTTCCTAAGCTATCATTCTTTTCTATTATACATACAGTTTTTGGGCCTAAAACCTGCGCTGCCCTTATTGCAGCCATCATTCCTGCTGGCCCTCCTCCTATAATTGCTACCTTATATTCCTGCATATTATTACCTTGAATTCAATTTTTAAAATAGTTTGTTAAAATAAGTAAAATGAGTTTAAAAATAGTGGTTTTTTATAAAAAATTAATTTAATAAATAAGGAAATTCCTTATTTATTGTTTTTTTTTTTAATATGATTTGATTAACTTATGGAGTTAATCTGTGTCTGTCTCTTGGGAAGAGTACAGTTTCCCTAATGTTTTCAACACCGGTTAATACCATAGCTAATCTGTCAGCACCTACACCCCAACCAGCGTGAGGAGCCATACCGTATTCGAATGCTTTCAAGTAGCTTCCGAATCCATCTGGGTTTAAGTCTCTTTCAACCATTTGTTTTACTAAAAGGTCGTATTGGTGAACCCTAGTGGAACCTGATGAGATTTCGAGGTTTTTGTACATCAAGTCGAAAGCATGGCTGATTTCTGGAGTGTCTTCGTAAGGCATAGCATAGAATGGCTTGATAGCTGATGGCCAATCGGTTAAGAAGTAGAAACCTTCTTGAGTGTCTCCTAAAGCTTTTTCAGCTTCTCTGGATAAGTCTTCTCCCCATTCCATATCGATTCCTTTGGAATTGATTATATCTACAGCATCATCGTATTTCACCTCTGGGAATGGTCCTTCAGGAATAGCACTTAAATCATATTCTAAAATTTCCAATTCTTTAGCGCAGTTTTCCTTAGTGGATTTGAGTACTGCAGTGATCATGCCATCCAATACTTTCATTACATCCACATCGTCTGCAAAGGAGATTTCACAGTCAATGGAAACAGCTTCGTTCAAGTGTCTTAATGTGTCGTGCTCTTCAGCTCTGAAGATTTGTCCGATTTCAAATACCTTGTCAAATCCAGCACCCATCATCATCTGCTTGTATAATTGTGGAGATTGACCGAGGAATGCTTCCTTTTCAAAGTAAGTGATTGGGAAAAGTTCAGTTCCTCCTTCAGTAGCGGATGCTACAAGTTTAGGAGTGTTGATTTCAATCATGCCTTGTTCATAGAAGTAGTCACGAACGGTTTTGAACATGTTAGCTTTTATCTTGAAGATAGAGCTTACGTTTGCTTTTCTTAAATCCAAGAATCTTGAGTTTAATCTTGTATCGATTTCAGCCTTTACCTTTTCGGTAGGGTCCATTGGCAATGGCTGTTTAGCAGGGTTAAGGATAATTACTTCAGCTGGAATGATTTCAACACCGTTTGGTGCTTTTCCTGCATCTTGCACAGTACCTTTAATAGCCACTACAGATTCTTTTCTGAGTGCTCTTAAATCATCTAAGATGCTTGCATCTACCTTTTTACTTGG
Organism: uncultured Methanobrevibacter sp.; assembly: GCF_937898925.1. Taxonomy (GTDB): domain Archaea; phylum Methanobacteriota; class Methanobacteria; order Methanobacteriales; family Methanobacteriaceae; genus Methanobrevibacter. Next base: position 5,956 of record NZ_CALDKF010000083.1, on the reverse strand, counting down.
TGCAGTGATTTGCACTAATCCATCTCTGTCTCTGATGATTACAAAGATGATTCCACCTAAATCTCTTATTTCATGTACCCAACCCATGATAAGGACTTCTTCCCCACTGATATCTGGGTTTACGTCTTTTGAATAATGAGTTCTTCTTAAGTCGCCTAATAAATAATCCACGTTAATCGCCTCGATTATATTTACAAATTAATTTTTTATTTGTCAATTAATGATAAACATTAGTAATTATTAAATTGTTTTAATTAATCAAATTAATAATTGGAATAATTATAATAATTATATTATTTCTTTAATTTATTTAAACTTAGTTTTTTTAATTACTTTTTATCCAATCTCACTTTCACTGAATTTGCATGTGCGTAGAAGCCTTCATATTCAGCTATTGGGATAACTGTTTTAGAAAGTTCCTCGATTCCTTCCCTTGTAAGGGTCTGAACAGTAGGTTTCTTAAGGAATGCTTCAGTTGAAAGCCCGGAATACATTTTAGCTCCACCACCAGTTGGCAAAACATGGTTTGTTCCGGAACCGTAGTCACCAGCAGCAACTGGAGAATACTTGCCTAAGAAAATGGAACCTGCATTTTTAATTCTGTCAAGAACAGATGCATCATCTTCAGTGCATATGATTAAATGTTCAGGAGCATATGTATTTGTAAAGTCAATAGCATCTTCCATATTTTCACATAGGATAATATGTCCGTGCTTTTCTAAAGACTCTTCGATTATTTCACGTCTTTCTGCATCTTTAGCAAATTCTTCAATCAAATCTTTTGAAGCATTAGCTATTTTCTCATCGTCAGTCACCAAGAAGCATGATGCTTCAGGGTCATGCTCTGCCTGAGATAGGAAGTCATGAGCGAGATACTCTGGAATTGCGGTATTGTCGCATAAGATCAATACTTCTGATGGTCCTGCAGGGAATTCGATATCCACATCACCGTAAACAAGTTTTTTTGCTCCGGTAACGAATACGTTTCCAGGACCTACAATCTTTTCGACCTTTTCAATTGACTCAGTTCCATAAGCCATTGCAGCAATAGCTTGAGATCCACCGCATTTGTAGATTTCATCAGCTCCAGCCAAGTCTGCAGCAACAAGGATTGCATCCATTATCTTGCCGTCTGGCCCTGGAGGTGTGCAACAGATGATTCTTTCCACTCCAGCTATTTTTGCAGGAATTACTTCCATTAAAATAGATGAAGGGTAAGCAGCTCTTCCTCCTGGAATGTAACAGCCAACACTGTTGATTGGCCTGATGATTTGTCCAGCAGTGATTCCAGTGTTCACTTCCATAAACCATTCTTCTGGAATTTGAGCCTTATGGAATTTTTCAATGTTTCCAGATGCTCTTTTAAGCGCTTCAATAAGATCTTTATCCAAATTATCGTAAGCTTCTTTGATTTCATCTTCTGAAACTTGCAAATCATCCAATTCTGCCTTATCAAACTTTGCAGTATATCTTTTTACAGCTTCATCCTTGTTTTCCTTAACATCCTTTAAGATGTCTGAAACTATATTCAGGACTTCGCTGATATCTGCTTGTGACCTTTTGATTAAATCATTTGCAGTTTCCTTATCATATTTTAGAATTTCCATTCTACCACTCTTGCTAAATAAAAATAAAAAAATTAATATAATTATAATTTCTTTTCATTTTTTTGTTGTTTTTATGCATCTTATCTTGTGATGTATTGATGCATAATTTATAACATAATTAAATATATTTTTTATATTTTATATACATTATTAATAATATTATTAAATTCTTTTATTTTTAGCTTATTTTCAGTTTATTTTTCAGTTTATTTTTAGGGATGTTTCCCATTTTCCGTATGCTTAAAATTTTTCAATAATTTTAACTGTTTAAAGAATTTATTTATTTAATTTAGTTAAGTATTAGTTTGTCTATTTTTCAGAATTTTTTATAGGAAATAATCTAATTTTTTTCTCAATTTTATGTTTTGAAATCCAATTCAACACAAAGATTTATATATTTTTGATACAAAGAATTAAATATAAAAATTTATATAGTTAAACATAAATTTTAAATACAATTGTGTTTAAAGTACTATTAACAAAAATAAATTTGAGTATGTAATTTAGGTAGTTCATTTGAGATTTATATGGGGATTTTGTTGTCAGTCTTTTAAATCCTAAAGAGAATATAAATTTCTTGGTATTGTAGTGAATTAATATTTTATAACTTATTTTTATGTTTGTTATGTGTTTAATGATTTAATTAAATGAATAGATTTAATTTAAATCCATAATTTATTTTTACAATTTTAAAATATAGGAAAGGTATTATATGTATAAGGATGAAATGATTCAATTACATCAATTTTTAGTATATGTTTTAAAATATTTAGACACTGATAACTCTGCTCATGAGTTCTTTGACGATTACCTTGCGTTAAATATAAGTCCACATCACATTCACAGAACAAAAGCAGAGCATAAACATGCAATATTCGTTCTTTCTAACATTATTTCTGAAGTGATTTTAAACAAGGAAGAGGGATCTGTTCCTCCAAATGTTTCAAACGCTTTAAGAGATCTTGTAAGAAGATCCAAAAAAGAATTAAAGGCAGCTGAAGCTGCTCAATCTAAATAATTCTTTTCTTTTTTTATTTTTTTATCTATTTTTATAGCATTTTTTACTATTTTTCTAGTTTTTGCTTCTTTTTTTAACATTTTAGGCTTGTATTTTTCATTGTTTTTTCAGTTTTTACAGATTTTACACTATCTATCTTTTCTAAAATCATTTCTTTAAATTATTTTTCCATGAGTCGAAAAGATTTAAATATTTTATTACTAATATATATTTATAGTATAAAATATTATTACGAAAATATTAAATAAGAAAATGTCAATAAGGATATTTTTAGTATTTTAATATTTGGTTGAAAAGCAAGAATTAAAACTGAGAATTAAATCATTCATTTGAAATAATTATAATTAAATAAACTTTTGAAGGGTGATATCTTGAAAGTTATTATTGATGCTGCAAATGTTGCACATTTTCATAAAGAGGAAGGCGCAAAAGCTAAATTGAAAAACATTACCTTGGCTGTTAAGGCATTGGAAGAAGAAGGTCATGACTTTTTAATCATAGCGGACGCTTCCTTACGTCATAATATAGATGATAAAGAGACTTTTGTCAGATTGGTTAATGATGGAATCATTGATGAGGTTCCTGTAGGAACCATTGCAGACCATTACATTCTTGACTTGGCTTATGAAGAGGATGCAAAGGTATTGTCCAATGACAAGTTCAGGGATTTCATGTCTGAATTCCCAGACATCAACAGCATAAGGATTCCATTTTCAATTCAGGACAATGAATTGGTTATGGGAAAGGCCAAAAAGCCTAAAAAGGTCAAGAATCTCTTGCAGAACATCTGTGATGAAACATTGAATGAACTTGAAAGAAAACGTTGGGTAGTCTACAAAGGTAAGGAAACAACCAAATTCACTCCATTGAATGTTGCAAAGCAAGCTATTCTCTTGCTTGATGAGTCTGAACAGGATAACGTTTCCTCAAAAATAGAGGGAATATTTTCCAAATTGCCAATGTTTGACAAGGTTATGGAAATGGTGGATGATGTTGAAACATCAGTTCCCTATGTGATCTTTGTTCTTGTTCATCCAAAAGACTATAAGGCTGCTGTAAAGGATGCAGGTAACATTTCAGTAACTGTAGCGGATAGATTGAGATTGGTTCACAAGCCACTTATCGCAGTTAGAAATGACTTGTTCATCAAGCCCGGCTACTTTGGATTGAACATAGTCTTGACTGATGAGGTGGAAGACAATCCCCCATACAACATTGAAATTCAAACAAACACCTATGACGAAGTCTTCATTAAGAAGAATTCAAGAAACATTGCAAGTACAATTGCAGGCAGATTAGGTTCCTGGAAGTTCCCATTCGTTTCAGTCAAGCCTAACATGATTCTTGAAAAGCCAGGTGAGTTTGAGATCTATCTGGAAAAGAATTCCAAGAAAAAGAAAGATAAGGATTAATCACCTAATCTTTCAACTTAAATTTTTTAAAATCCTATCTAATGGATTCATTACAATTCGATTTATGATATTTAACGATTCATGCTTAACAATTTATTGATATTTAAAAAAACTAAAAGGAGGTAAAATATGGCTGAACATAGTATTATAAGAAAGCTTGTTTCATTAGTTACAAAACATGAAATCATAAGCATAGGTACTAAATACTTCCCTACAACTCCATTGGAAACAGAATATGTGGACATGTTCAATTACACTCAAACCATGCTAATGGAGATTGATAAGGCACATATCACAACAGAAAGTATTTTTACCAACTTGGTTAGAGATGTTGGCCGTGAAAACATTCCAGAAAATCATAGCTTTTATGAATTACTTCCTGCACAAGATAAGGTTGAGGAATATGCTCTTGTAAGCAATATCATCATGGGTAGTGACCGTTATATGTATGTAGAGCTTTCTGAACCTTCTTACATTATTAATCTTTTCACTGACATTATTTTAAGAGAAAATGGAGAAATTATCGAAAGAAGCGAAACTGAAATCGTTTCAAGATTGATGTCCAAAAACGATGCAATCAGAGTGGCTATAAGATTAGTGGGCATTGGTTTGGATAATGGAATCAGAGTAAGGGCTGCTGCTGGTATGACTGGTGCTGCAGCTATTGAAAGATCCATTAAGTTCAACAAGGAAGTTGGAGATTCTCCAGGTGTTGCTTTCACTAAATTAGGTGGTGAATATGCCCTTGTTTTGGACACTCCATTCAAATTGGCAGAATCCGAACCTCCAGAGTTCCAGCAATACCTCTTCATTGATATTGTGGACTCAACAAATTTCATTTCAAAATATGGAAGAAACAAGCTTGTTGAATTGATGACAAGCGTTAAGGAGTTCATGGAAGATTGCGAAGGTCAAATCGAAGGATACCGTGAAGGTGGAGATGACTTGATTGCAAAATTCCCAAGTAAGGATGTAGCTATTCGTGCAGGTCTTGACTGTGCATGGTTTATCTTGAACAATGGAGCTAAAGTCAAGATTGGAATCGGAAGAAGCAGAAGAGAGGCAGGTGAACGTGCAAACATTGCAGAAAGCATTCACGGTTTTGGCGCATTGTCTTTAGTCATATTCGATTTGGCTAATGGTTTGTATGGATATTACATTCCATCAGACTTTACAAGAACCCTATGTGAATTCCTAACCAATAAGAAAGGCAAGCTAATAACTGCATTCCTTGTAATGTTTGTTGCATCATATTTGCTTGCTGTAATGGGCATGGGCATTTATGGACTTTTAATCGTTCTAGCGCTTGTGGCTTACTATACACTTAGGTAAAATTTAATCTAATATTTATTATTCAGTTGAAATTTGAAATTTATTGGTCTTATTAAAGACCTAAATATGTAATTTGTGGTGAAATTAATGGCAATCGGTAGAAGATCTAGGAATTCTAGAAATCAGCAAAACAAGAATGTATTGAAAACTAGAACTCCTAACAATTCTAGAAACTCCAGAGGCTCAAGACAATCAGGTAGAGCCAGTTCAAGACAGTCAAGCAGAGCTAGACAATCCAATAATTCATTAAGCTCTATTTGGTCTAAGAGTTCTATGCCAAAAAAGCCTAGAAGCCCTAGGCAAATACTCGTATTTATAATAATCCTAATAGCTTTCATTTGCGGTTTGTCTTTAGGAATTTCAATGATTATGGGTATTGGCAGTGAACCAAGTTCTGGAGAAGTGCAGTATATGAATGTAACTGACAATATAACTGTCTATGAAAACAGCAGTTATGACTTGCATGATGAAAACGGCACACAAATTTCATATTACGATTTCCATGAAAATGTTACTGAAGGTCAGGATATCGAGGCATTCAATGTTTCGAATACGACTGGCATTTATTAATTAGAGAGTTTTTTCTC
>NZ_CALDKF010000082.1 GCF_937898925.1 uncultured Methanobrevibacter sp. | reverse complement strand
CTTTCAATGCATCTATTTCTTCATCGCTAAGGTCAGGAGTTTTGCTGAATCCTCTGCAGTATGCAGATTTGTCGGTTTTCATTGCTTCGAGAGAGTTGAGGTAGATGTTCAACAATCTTTCGAATTTAGGTTTTGCCCTTTCGATTGAGCCTTCGCTTCTAAGCCAAACGGTTACATCAAAACCGCAGAAAGCGGATTGATAAGCGATTTGACTACCGAGTACTCCTCCACCAGCTACTACAACTTTTTTAATATCCATTTTTATCACCAAGTAATTTTGTTATAAACTATATGGAATAAAAAAATCAAAAAAATAAAATATAGTTTACTTGTATACTATTATAAAAATTAAGATATTTAAAATTTTTTAAATGATTTTAAAAAAAGAGTTTGTTGGATATAATTATTACAAAAAATAAAAAATAATTAATTCATTCCCAATCATTCAATTCAGCAGACTTGAATGCCAAGTCAATGAATGTCTTGAAGAATTCGTCATCAAGCTTATCCAATCCCATTTTCTCTTCCCACTCATTATTGATTTCTTCGAGAATTGGGATAAGATCCTTTCCTTTTTGGGATAACTTTAGGATATTATGCCTTTTGTCTACTTTTGACTGCTGCCTGATTATGATTCCATTGGATTCCAATTTCTTGATAGCTTTAGTTATTGCTCCTTTTGTAATGTAAAGGCTATCTGATAAATCCTTTTGATTCAGGTTTTCCTCATTGTAAACTCTAAGCATGCATAATACTTGAATCAAATTCAAGTCGTACTGTGCCAAGGCATTGTTTAGATAGGTTTTATGATTCTTATGAAAGATAAATAAAAGGTCTCCTAAACGATTGTAATCATAAAATCCATCATTTGTTTTTTCGCTCATCATATTCTTTTTTTATTACTACAGTTATTTAAAAATAACTAAAATAAGTTAATGTATTCTGTATTTTCATTCAATTTCAAAAAGATTTAAATATAAAAAATTACAAAATAATTATTGTATTTAAAAATACATTAATGTATAAAAATATACATTAGATTTCATATAATTTTTCAAACCATAATAAAACTTTTATATTTTATCATTAAATATTTAAATGGTAACTTAAATTATATAAAATTTATATAATTTAATTATATTAAAAGGAGACTAATCTTATGACTGAAATAGGAAAAAGAATTCGTTTAGAAAGGATTTTCAATAGAAAAACCGGAAGAACCGTAATTGCTCCTATGGACCATGGTGTATCAAGTGGTCCAATCAAAGGAATAATTAACATGGATGAAACCGTTGAAAGCATCTCCCAAGGTGGAGCAAATGCAATATTGATGCACAAAGGTATCGTAGGACTCGGACACAGAGGATACGGTAAGGATATCGGTCTTATTGTACACTTGTCTGCAAGTACCTCATTAAGCCCAGATCCAAACAACAAGGTAACTGTAACCAGTGTTGAAAAGGCTATCCAATTAGGTGCAGATGCAGTGTCCGTGCATGTGAACATCGGTTCTGAAACCGAACCTGAAATGCTTATGGAACTTGGTGAAATCTCTGAAACCTGCAGTTACTGGGGAATTCCACTTTTAGCAATGATGTACCCAAGAGGTCAAAAAGTGGAAAACGAGCATGATGTTGAAATGGTAAAGCATGCAGCACGTGTAGGTTCCGAGCTTGGTGTAGACATTGTAAAAACTAATTATACCGGTGATCCAGACACATTCAAGGAAGTAGTGGATGGAGCATTAGTGCCTGTAGTCATTGCAGGAGGACCTAAAGTTGAAACAGACAGGGAACTTTTAGAGATGGTAAAGGATTCCCTTGAAGTTGGAGGAGCAGGTGTAGCATTTGGAAGAAACCTTTTCCAAGCTGAAAACCCTGGAAAAATCACAAGAGCTATTTCAGAAGTAGTTCACAATGATTTGGATGTTGAAGAAGCATTGAAATTCCTCGATTAAATAAATCATATTTATAAATTGTTCGTTGGTATTAACAATCAAAACTAGAAAATTTAAGGAGATTAAAATTGTCAAATAAATTCGCTTGGATTATGTCCCCAAAAGCAGATTGGGACGATAAGAAAGAATTCATCACAACAGCACTTGAATCAGGAATCGATTACGTTCTTGATACAGAAGACAGTGAAAACATCAGAAAAGTTGGAAACTTCAAGATAATTTCCAATGTAGAAGATGCTGACATTTATTTGGTTGGAATTGACGGTGAAGGAGACGGCACTCTTGAGCTTAAGGACAACTTGAATGAATCAGCAGATTTAGCTAAAGCAAATGAAGCTAAAAACAGTGGAAAAACTGTCTGTGCCTATATAGTCATTACCGACAAGTTGCATGAGCAATTGGCAGTGACATTAGGCAGAGTTGTTGATTATATAATCCTTGTAGCAACCGATTGGACAATCATTCCCCTTGAAAACATCATTGCAGACCTTCAAAAGGAAAATGTAAATATAATAGCTGCTGTAAAGACTGCTGATGATGCAAAAGTGGCTATGGAAACCTTGGAAGTGGGCACTGATGGTGTCATATTCGAGCCACAAGAATTTGCACAGATTAAAGACATTGCCAACTTGATTGATGAGCTTTCTACAGAAAGCTATTCCTTAAAGGACTTGACAATCACCAATGTTGAGCCAGTAGGCTCTGGAGACAGAGTATGCATTGACACAACAACCATGATGAAGCCTGGAGAAGGAATGTTAATTGGTTCTTACTCTAAAGCAATGTTTTTCATTCACAGCGAAAGCTTAGAAAGCGAATATGTGGCATCAAGACCATTTAGAGTTAATGCAGGGCCTGTACAAGCTTATGTCATGGTTCCAGGAAACAAGACAAGATACCTAAGTGAACTTGAAACAGGTGATGAGGTATTGATTGTTGATAAGGATGGAAAGACCAAAAAGTCTATTGTAGGCAGATCCAAGATAGAAAAAAGGCCTCTTCTTTTGATTGAAGCGGAATATGAGGATATGAAAATAAGGTCATTGGTTCAAAATGCAGAAACCATAAGATTAGTCGATGAAAATAATGAACCTATTTCCGTTTCAGTTCTAGAGCCTGGAATGAAAGTCAAAGGATTTATTGACGATAGCGCAAGACATTTTGGTATGGCTATTGATGAACAGATCATTGAACAATAACTTTTTTTAGATTCTTAAGGGCAATTGCTCTTAAATCATTTTTTTTAATTTTTTTTTAACTATTTTTACTTTTTTTTTAACAAATTTAAATCAATATTATAACAAGATTGTTATAATATTATAATGATTTTAAATCAATATTATGGTTAAATAAGAATTTTTAAGGATTTATATTAAAAATAAACTATAAATAAAAGTAATTATATATTTTTATACCTAAATGTAAACTCTTTAAGTCCAGGAGGTGATATTATGCATTTTTGCTTTATTGCCATGAATTTGATTCATGATTATTTGAAGAAAATTCCCTCTGGCAAGTCTATAAAAATGGGGGTTCATTATGTCTATCCAATCAAAGATTTGGTTGGCACTGGTCATGTATCTCATTTATTTGTGGTGCATGGCCTTTATCATCATAATGATTGTATACAAATTGTTATGAGGTCATAATGCCCCTTAAATTGTAGGAAAAAACATTATTGCAAGATTTTGTTTTTTAACAACTGCACCAAGTTGTTCTTGAGTTTCCTTTGGCTTGCAAAGCTCACATCCTGCAATTTAAAAAACCATTAAAAAAATTTAAATATCATTTTATTCATATTCATTATTAGAGTTTAAAAGTTTATTCATTAAACTTTTGACCCAACATTTTTATAGACTTTCAATATCTATTTGGTGTATTGTAGGATTTTTATCCTGCAATGTAGATATTGGGAATGATTTGAATCTTAATCCATTGGGATTAGATTCATAAATCATTTTTTTAAAAAATAAAAAATATGATTATTGCTCTTTTTTTAACATTTTAACGAAGATAATGGACTTTTTCCTTATCGATATCATCAAGGCTGTAAGCTTCCATATGCCCATCTTCTATTCCCAAAGCCAATATTCCAACTATTCTAAAGTAATCATCAATTCCTAAAATGTCACGAACAAGGTCTTCTGATGATTTTCCCAATTTGGATTTTCTTAAATGGATTTGAATCCAGCAGCTTCCAATATCCTGTTCTGCTGCCATCAAATGCATGAATGCTAAAGCTATTGAGGAATCTTCTATCCAGGTATCTGAAATCTCGCCGTTTGCAATTACAGCTATTGCCTTATTAGCATCCTTTACAAATGAAGCTCCAAATGCTTTTGATTTGCTTATTTCCTTTAATGTTTCCTTGTTTTCAATAACTAAAAAATTGCATGGCTTTAGGTTTCTGCTTGTTGGGGCAAGGAGTCCTGCCTGCAATATCCTGTTTAGCTTTTCTTTTGGAATCTCTTCATCAGTATATTTTCTTACACTTCTTCTTTTAAGCATTATATCCAATAAATCCATTCTATCATCCTTTAAAATTAGTTATTTGTTTATTTCTTGAATTGATTTTTATAGTTTATCATATTAAACTTTTTATAAAATAGAAATAACTGCTTAATTATCATATTAAACTTTTTATAAAATAGAAATAACTATTAATTAAGATAAATAAACTATATTATATCAAAATTGATTTATGATTAAAATTATTCATTTAAATTAAACTTATAGGAATTATTATCATGAATAGCGAAGAATTATTTAAAATAAGTAAAACTATCACTCCTGGAGGAGTAAACTCTCCAGTACGTGCTTTTGAACCTTATCCATTCTTTGTAAAGGAAGCAAAAGGTTCTCACATTAAAGACATTGACGGCAACGATTATGTTGACCACTGTTTGGCTTATGGTCCTATCTTGCTTGGTCATAGCGATGACGATGTCATGAATGACGTTTTTGCACAGATGCAAAAGGGAACCGCTTATGGTGCTCCTACTGAAAATGAGGTCAAATTGGCTCAAGAAATTATCGACAGGGTTCCATGTGCTGAGATGGTTCGTTTCGTAAACTCTGGTACTGAAGCTACAATGGCTGCAATCAGACTTGCAAGAGGATTTACAGGCAAGGATAAGATAGTCAAGTTTGAAGGATCTTATCATGGGGCTCATGACTATGTGCTTGTAAAATCAGGTTCCGGTGCAGCATGTCTTCCTGATTCCGCTGGAATTCCAGTGGAAACAACACAAAACACCCTTTCCGTACCATTCAATGATGTTGATGCATTGACCAAATTGATTGATGAGGAAGGAGAAAACATTGCTTGTATAATCGTAGAGCCTGTTATGGGAAACATAGGATGTGTAGAACCTAATGTAAAATTCTTGAAATTCCTTAGGGAAATCACAGAGGAAAATGATATCATATTGATCTTTGATGAAGTTATCACTGGTTTCAGAGTCTCTCGTGGTGGAGCTCAAGAGTATTATGGTGTCAAACCTGATTTAGTCACTTTTGCTAAGATATTAGGCGGAGGATTCCCAATTGGAGCTTATGCCGGTAAAAAGGAAATCATGGAACTCATTGCACCTAATGGTAAAGTCTATCAGGCAGGAACCTTTAGCGGAAACCCTGTTTCAGTTCAAGCAGGTCTTTCCACATTAAAGAAATTGGATTATGTATTCTATGGTGAATTGGCAAGAAAAGGAGACTTCTTGAGAGACAATATGAAAGACATAGTTGAAGACTTGAAATTGGACTTGCAGGTTGTAGGGCTTGCATCAATGTTCCAAATCTACTTCAATCCAGAGCCAGTTCTCAATTATGAAATAGCTAAAAAGTCAGATACCAAAAGGTTCTTGGTATACTTCAGAGAATTGCTAAAGAACGGTGTATTCATTCCACCTAGCCAATTCGAATGTAATTTCATCTCTGGTGCACATACTGAAGAGGACTTGGTAAAGACATCAGAAGCTATTGAATCTGCATTGAAAGTGGCTTGGGAAAAATAGGTAAAAATAGATTAGATTAACCTATTTAACTAAAAAAACTATATATAATCGTAAAATAAACTATTAAATGTAATTAATAATCATTTAAATTATTAAATACTGATTTAAATATTTCGGAGGAAGAAAAAAAATGAAAATTATTGCATTGCAAGGAAGTCCACGTATCGGTGGAAACTGTGACGTATTAATGGATGAAATGATTAAAGGGGCAGAAGAAAACGGTCATGAAGTAGTTAAATACTACCTCGAAGAAGAAGACATTGCAGGCTGTAAAGCATGTATGTTCTGTGCTGAAAACCCTGACTGTGTACGTGAAGACGATGGTAACAAGATTATCAATGAATTGGTTGCAGCTGATGGTGTAATCTTTGCAACTCCTATCTACTATGGTCAAATGACTGCACAAGCAAAAACCATTATCGACCGTTTCTATGCAATCGGTCAAAACCCAAATAAAAGCTTAAGCGGTAAAGCTGCTCTTATCTTTACTGAAAACCAACCTGAAGGAACCTACGAAGCATACATTGAATTGACTAAATTCTCTCCATTCACCTTTATGGGATATGAAGTTATCGGTCATGTAGATGCCGGTAGTGCTGGTCCTGCAGGAATCGTTGCAGAAGAACAAGAAGACAAATTAAAAGAAGCTTACGAATTAGGTAAACAATTCTAAGTTTATCTATTTCTCTTTTTTTCTTTTACTTTATTTTATCTATTTTTAATTTATTTTATCCACTATTTTTTCTAATTATTCTACTTTTACTATTTCTAACTATTTCTAACTATTTCAAACTATTTTTAACAAATTAATTCTCGTTTTGATTTTTTATAAAACTATAAATTAAATAATGAATAAAACAATTACTATGATTAGAATAGTGGCTGGTTTAGGAGAAAATGAAAACATCATTAAGGCTTCTAACGAACTCAATGAGATTGATGATTTGGAAATATCTTTAGTTGAAACTGAAGATGAACTTATAGAAGCATTTAAGAATCAAGAGATTGATGCAGTTATCAGAGGATCTCTTAAGGCATCTAAAGTCATAAAAGCCATTAAAGAGTTCAAATCAGATAAAACAATAAACAGAACCACTTATATCAATACAGAAGATGAAAAAGGTTTTTCCAGTAATTATGAATTTCTCCTTGCTCCTGTAGGAATTGATGAAGGAAAGAACATTGAAGAAAAGGTGACATTAGCTATTCAAGCAGCTAATTTCATTCAATACCTTGGCAAGAAGCCTAAAATAGCTGTTTTGGCTGAAGGAAGAAAGGATGATTTGGGAAGAAGCGAAAGAATCGATGAAAGCCTAATATCTTCTGATAAATTGACAAACAGATTAATTGAGACTTTCAAGGAATTGGATAACTTTGATAATGATAGTGATGAGATATCCAAGAATTATTCAATTAAAAACTATTATATTCTCTTGGAACAAGCCATTGAAGACGGATATAACATTATTCTTGCAAATGATGGCATCTTTGGAAACATCATGTTCAGGACACTAGTGCTTCTAGATAAATGGCCAAGCTATGGTGCAGTAACACTTGGAATAGATGAGATATTCATTGATACAAGCCGTGACCAAACTGTAGAAGGTTATGTAAGAAGCTTAAAGTTAGCTTATAGATTAGCTAAATTGAGAGAATAATCCTATTTTTTACTTTTTTTAAAACTCTTATTCCTAAAAATTTATATAAAACTATTTAAATTATTTTTTTTATATATATTACTAATAGAATTACTTCATTAAGTAATAGTTAAATAAAATTAAGGAAATTTTTTCAAAAATAAAAAAATAAAAAAATATTTATGGGGAATGCTTGTGCCACCACAATTTTTATATACACTTTATGAGAAGCGTCTTTTAAAGGAATTAGACCCTGAAAGGATGCCAAGACATGTAGCTATTATCATGGATGGTAATAGAAGATACTCCAAGATACAAGGAAATATGGAGGTTATCAAAGGCCATGAAATTGGTGTAGATACCTTGGAAAAGGTTCTTGACTGGAGTATTGATTTAGGAATTGAAATTGTTACAGCTTATGCCTTTTCAACAGAAAACTTCAACAGGCCTCAGAAGGAAGTTGAAGGATTGATGAATCTTTTCGTAAAGAACTTCAAGAGGATTGTAAGTCATGAAAAGATCCATAAGAATAAGGTTAGAGTAAAGGTAGTGGGCAGAACTGAACTTTTGCCTGATAGCGTTAGAGAAGCTATTATGGAAGCTGAGGAATCTACAAAGGACTATGACGAAAGATTGTTCAATTTAGCTATTGGATATGATGGCCGTTTGGAAATTGTAGATGCAATCAAAAAAATCTATAAGCAAGTGGAAAACGGCGAGATTTCCATTGATGATATCGATGAGGATATGGTCAGCAAGAATCTTTACACTGAAGGTCTTGAAGATCCAAGTCTCATTATTAGGACAAGTGGAGAAGAAAGACTTAGTGGTTTCCTCTTATGGCAATCTTCTTACTCCGAGCTTTATTTCTGTGATAGCTTATGGCCAGAGTTAAGGAAAGTTGACTATTTAAGAGCCATTAGAGATTATCAAGCAAGAGATAGACGTTTTGGAGTTTAAGCTCTTTAAATTAATTAATTTTTTATTCTTTTTTTCTTTTAATTTAAATTTGCTATTTATTTTTTATGATGATAATATAACACATGCAATGCATGAAAAAAAGAGTATTTGGCATTTTTTTTTAAAAAAAAAGAAAAAGTATATTTGACTAATTTAAAATTAATCAAATATACAACTATTTTTATTTTTTATCCTTCTTCTGTGTATTTTTTATGAATATAACCTAATAATATCAATCCCAATATTGAAAGCACTAGCCATATGGTTGAATTGTCAGGGATATCTTCAATATTTTTTATTTTCTTTTCGATATAATACGAATCTTTATGCATATCCTTTAGTCCATTTTTTTGGTTTGCAGATGCTGATGCACTTGCAATGCTTATGCCTGAAGTTCCAACTGTGTAT
>NZ_CALDKF010000081.1 GCF_937898925.1 uncultured Methanobrevibacter sp. | reverse complement strand
TTATATAACAATTGTTATATTTTTAACTTTTGTTGAAATTTTAAATAAAATAAATTATTAAATAGATATATAAAATAAATTATATTATCTATTTGTTATTAGAAGGGATTTAGCATAGATTAACAAATTTTATTTTTTATATTTTTTAATAATTATAGATTGTATTATTATGAAAATTTTTTGATGTGATTAATATGGTAAATATTCCTGAATTAAAAAGAGGGGTAGCAAACGATATTACCGAAGCAATCGGTAACACTCCTCTTGTAAGATTAAATAAATTAACAGAAGGTTTAGAAGCTGATGTGCTTGTAAAGATTGAAGCTTTTAACCCAGTAAGTAGTGTAAAAGATCGTGTAGCGGTTTCTTTAATTGAAGCTGCTGAAAAAGAAGGTAAAATCAATAAGGATACTGTAATTATTGAGCCTACAAGTGGTAATACAGGTATTGGTCTTTCCTTTGTAGCAGCTGCTAAAGGTTACAAATTAATATTGACTATGCCTGAAACCATGTCTATTGAAAGGAGAAAATTGCTTGCGGTATTCGGTGCAGAGATTGTTTTAACTCCAGGTAGTGAAGGTATGGGTGGAGCTATTGCTAAAGCTGCAGAACTTGCAGAAAACACTCCAAATTCATTTATTCCACAACAATTTGAGAATAAGGCAAACTCTGAAATCCACAGATTGACTACTGGTCCTGAAATCTACAGGGATACTGACGGTAAAGTTGACATTGTTGTATCTGCTGCTGGAACCGGGGGTACTGTAACTGGTATTGCACAGTATATTAAAGAATTGAAACCAGAATTCAAAGCTGTTGCTGTAGAGCCTGAAACTTCCCAAACTTTAGGTAAAGGTGTTAAAGGACCTCATAAAATCCAAGGTATTGGACCAGGATTTGTTCCAGGAGTTTTAGAAAGAGACCTTATTGATGAAGTCATTCCAGTAAAAGATGAAGATGCTGGATCCACTTTATTGAAATTAGCTCGTGAAGAAGGTATTTTCACAGGTATTTCTTCTGGAGCAGCTACTTGGGCAGGTTTAGAACTTGCAAAACGTCCAGAAAATAAAGGCAAAACCATTGTAGTTATTTTACCAGATACTGGTGAAAGATACTTATCTACTGAATGGGTATTTAAGGAATTATACGATGCATATGATGATTCCATTTTCCCATCTAACTAAATTCCAATAAGTTCTAACTGGATAAATGTTGATAAGTATTGAACATTAAGTAAATAATTAAGAAATAAATTTTTTATTTCTTTAATTATTTTTTTTAAATTTCCATTATTGAATAATTTTGATAGATCTAATGATTTATCATTCATTCAAATTTTTATATTCTATTTTTTTAAATTTTTAAATTTTTTAAAATAGTTTATATATTATAAAAAAATAATATAACTTTGTTATTATAACAAATGTTAAATTTATATTTAAGTAGGTACATATATACTAATATTATTAACAATAGTTAAGTTTTACTTTTACAATGGTGAATTTATGTTTGATGACTTAAAACAAGATTTACAAGCTGCAAAAGCTAGAGACCCTGCAGCAAGGAGCAGTCTAGAGATTCTGCTTTGTTATCCTGGAATATGGGCTATAATTTTTCATAGGATAAACCATTGGCTTTGGACTCATCGTTTGCCATTTTGGGGAAGATTTTTCTCTCAAATATCCAGATTCTTGACTGGCATAGAAATTCACCCTGGGGCTCAAATAGGTAAAAGAGTCTTTATTGACCATGGAATGGGTATTGTAATAGGTGAAACCGCTATTGTTGGAAATGATGTTTTAATATACCAAGGAGTAGTTCTTGGAGGTACAAGTTTAAGTAAGGGTAAAAGACACCCTACTGTTGAAGATGCAGTTGTAATTGGTTCTGGAGCAAAGGTTCTAGGAAACATTACATTAGGATGTTCCTCAAAAGTTGGAGCTGGAGCTGTAGTATTGCAGGATGTTCCAAGAGGAGCCACTGCAGTTGGTGTACCGAGCAGGATTATTCATGAAGACCGTAAATGTGTTTTGGATTTAGAGCACGAATTTCCAGACCCTGTTTCATCAGCTATTGACTTGCTCTTTGAACGTCAGGAAGAGCTTGAAAATAGGATCAATGTTCTAAGCAAGTTCCATGATATTGACCATGTTGAATTTGACCATGGCTCTGAACTTGAAGAAGTATTTAAGGGTGATGGGAAATTATTTTATAAATTGAATAATTATATTGATGAAGAAGAATAATATTTTAATTTAGGAGGATTTTTATGAAACCACCTTGTGAAATGGTAGTATGGTATATCATACCAGCTATTAGATCTGAATTAGCAAAAGATTTATTGAAATTAGGAATGAAACAAAAAAAGATATCTGAATTAATGGATATTACACAACCTGCTGTTTCTCAGTATTTAACTGATAAAAGAGGTAGCGGCATTGAGTTCAATGAAGATGTAAAAGCATTGATTCAAGATTTTGCAAATGACTTAAATGAAGGAACTGCAACTAAATTAGATATTATTCCACGTACTTGTTTCATCTGTAAAAGAATCAAAACAGAAGATGTCATTTGTCAAATACATAAGGAAAAAGGACATATGCCTGCAGATTGTAGAGCATGTTTAGGTTCTGAAGCACATTTATTATAAAATTTTAGTAGATTTTTCTACTAATTTTATTTTTTAAGATTATTTTTCTATAGGATTCTATAGTCATTTTCAGTAATTATATAGTTATTCTATAGTATTTTTAGTTTATTTTAAACTTATTTTATATTAACAACGTTTAAGGAGATATAATGGAAATTTATAGTACTATGTCAAGGGAAAAGGAAGAGTTGAATACATTATTTGAAGATAAGATTAAACTCTTTGTTTGTGGCCCTACAGTTTATGATGATGCTCATATTGGTCACGGAAGAACATACATTTCCTTTGATACCATTAAAAGATATTTGGAATTTAAAGGATATTCTGTATTCTACTTACAAAATATTACAGATATTGATGATAAGATCATTAACAGAGCAAAAGAAAGTGGTGTAGACTCCAAGTTGCTTGCAAAGAAATTTGAAAAGAGATTTATTGAAGATATGGCTGCTTTGAATGTTAAAAGCGTCAACTATTTTGCAAGAGCTACTGACCATATGGAAGAGATTTTAGACCAAATCCAAAGATTGATTGATAAGGGATTTGCATATGTAACTGAAACTGGAGTTTACTTTGAAGTTGCTAAGTTTAAGGATTATGGTAAATTAGCTAATCGTAAGATTGAAGAGCTTGAAACTCATAGGATTGATATTGACAGTTCTAAAAAAAGCCCTAATGATTTTGCTTTATGGAAAAACAGAGAGGCTGAAGAGTTTGCAGGCGAACCTGTATGGGATTCTCCATGGGGTAAAGGAAGACCTGGTTGGCATATTGAAGACACTGCAATCACTGAAAAGTACTTTGGACCTCAATACGACATTCACGGCGGAGGTCTTGATTTAATATTCCCCCACCACGATTCTGAGATTGCTCAAATGGAAGCTGTATCAGGTAAGGAACCGTTAGTTCAATACTGGATGCATACTGGTTTCTTGAATGTTTCTGGAGAAAAGATGTCTAAATCTTTAGGTAACTTCATTACCATTAGAGATTTATTGAAAGAGTATTCCGGTGAAACATTCAGATTATTTGTTCTTGCTACTCATTATAGAAGCCCTATAGACTTCAGTGAAGTGAGCTTGCATCAAGCTGAAAGAAATGTAGCAAAAATCAAGAATTATGTTCAAGCTATTGATGAGAAGATTAATGAAGCGTTTGAAAAAGGCAATGTTTCTGATGATATTGCTTATTTAGCGGACTTAGCGGAAAATGAGCTTTTCGAAGAATTGCTTAACTTCGACTACTACCAATCTTCTTATGATGTGTTAAATGAAGGAGTTACTGAGTTCTTCAATAGTATGGATGATGACTTCAGCACTCCTAAAGCTATTGCGGCTATCTTCTCATTCATCAAGAAATCTAATAAGGATTTGAATGAAGGTAAGATAATCATTGATGATCTTTTAGCTATTAAGCACTGGTTTGCAGATATCAGTCAAATATTAGGTATTGATTTCTTTGCAAATGATGATGAAACCAGTGGTGATGAAGAGGAATTATTGAATATAATTGCTGATGTTCGTCAAAAATTAAGAGCTGAAAAGAAATACGATTTATCTGATGAAATCAGGGACAAGCTTGTTTCATTAGGTATTGAAGTAAGTGATTAATTTTTTTAATCATTTTTATTTTTTCTTTTCATTTTTAGTTTCTTTTTCTCTTTTATTTTTTTTACTTTTCTTTAAAATATTTATAATGTTTTATCATTATTTTAAATTCTGGTTTTAGTTTTCCCTATTTTTTTCAATGTTATTAACTATTCAAATTATCTCTTAAAAAATAAATAAAATAATATATATTAGATTTATAAAAATATAATATATATAGTTAAAATTCAATCATACTTAAAATATTTTTGTAAATTTAATTTAATTAATAATCTATATTATTAGGAATGTTCCAATTATTTTTTATAAATTTCATAGTTAATTATATATATTATGATTTTTAAAGTAATTAAAAACATTAAGATAATTCTTAATTATTTATCATTATAAATATGATGAACTACAAATAATATAGTATAATAAAATTAATATATTTGTATGGTGAAGTTTTAAAAGGATGATTTTAAATCATAATTTTAAATCAACATTGAATATTAAATTAATTGAAATAAAGGAGTTAAAATCTATGACTGATCTTACTAAGATGTTTAATCCAGACTCTGTTGCTATTGTTGGAGCTTCCAACTCAGAAGGAAAAGTTGGTTATATTATAGTAAATAATATGATTAATGATGGTTTTAAAGGAAACATTTATCCTATTAACCCTAAAGATGATGAAATTCAAGGATTAAAAGCATATAAAAATGTATCTGACTTACCAGAAGTGCCAGACCTTGTAATTATTTCTATTCCTAGTGTTTTAGTAAACCCAGTTGTTGAAGAATGTGGTGAATTTGGTGTTAAAAACATGGTTGTTATCACTGCAGGATTTAAGGAAATTGGTGGAGAAGGTGTAGAAAGAGAAAATGAGCTTGTAGCTCTTGGTAAAAAATATGGCATAAACATCATTGGACCTAACAGTTTAGGTATCACTGATTCACATTCATTATTGAATGCTTCATTTTCACAAATCATGCCTCCTACAGGAAATATTGCATTTATTTCCCAAAGTGGAGCTATGATGGTAGCTATTATCGATTGGAGTGTAACTTCTGGAATTGGATTCAGTAAAATTATCAGTTTAGGAAATAAGGCTGGAACTACTGAAATTGAATTGATTGAATACTTATCTGATGATGACGAAACTGCAGTAGTTATCTGTTATCTTGAATCAATCACTGAAGATGATGACTTTGTCAGAACTTTAAGAAAAGTATCCTATAAGAAACCGGTTATTATCTTGAAATCCGGTTCAAGTTCTGCAGGTGCAGAAGCTGCATCCTCACACACTGGTGCATTAGCTGGTAGTGATGTTGCATTTGATACTGCATTCAAGCAATCTGGAGTATTCAGAGTAACCACTATGGATGAATTGTTTGATGTAGGTTTAGCATTCTCCAAATGTCCACTTCCAACTGGACGTAACCTTGCAATCATTACCAATGCAGGTGGTGGAGGAGTTTTATCTGTAGACGCTATGGAAAGATACGGATTAGAACTTGTTAAATTTGATGAAGAAACCAATGAAAGATTAAAAGCAGCTGTGCCTGAAGAGGGAAGTATTAAAAACCCTATTGATGTTTTAGGTGATGCTCCTGTTATAAGATATAAAGAATCTTTAGAAGCTGTATTAGACAGTGATGATGTTGACGGTTTAGTGGTAATGGTTTGTCCTACTGCATCTGCTGATGCTGATGGAATTGCTCAAGCACTTGTTGAAGGTGCAAGTGAGTTTGATAAACCGGTTATTGCTGTTAATATGGGTGGGCCTACCTTTGAAAATGCAAATGATGTATTAAGGGATAATGGAATTCCTACCTATGTATTCCCTGAAACCGCTGTAAAAGTATTCGATTACCTTGCAAGATTCGCTGCTGTTCAAGACAGACATTATGATGATCCTGTTGGAGAAATTGATGATGTAGATAAGGAAGCAGTTGAAGCTATTTTTGCTAAAGTGAAAGAAGAAGAAAGAGACACCTTGCTTGGTAGTGAAGCATATGCTGTGGCTGAAGCTTATGGTATTGAAGCAGCTCCTATTAAGTTAGCTACTTCTGCTGAAGAAGCAGGTCAGCTTGCAGAAGAGATGGACTTCCCAGTTGTACTTAAGATTGCATCTGATAAGATTTTACACAAATCAGATATTGGTGGTGTAAAAGTAGGTATTCAATCCAAAGAAGAAGCTGAAGCAGTCTATGAAGAAATCATAGCTAATGCTAAGAAAGCTCATCCAGACATTGTTCCAAATGGTGTTGAAGTTCAAAAGATGATGGACTCTGGAATTGAAGTTCTTGTTGGCATGATTAGAGATGCACAATTCGGTCCAATGATTGCATTTGGTATGGGTGGAGTTCTTGTAAACCTTTTAGAAGATGTTTCATTCAAATTGGCGAAAGGAATGACCACTGAAGAAATTACTGAACAAATGGAAGACACTAAAGTTATGGGATTACTTAAAGGTTTCAGAGGAGAAGCTCCTGGTGATATAGATGCTGTTAAATCCGCTATTATCAGAGTAGCTAGATTAACTCTAGACTTCCCTGAAATATCTGAACTTGATATTAACCCAATCTTTGTATATGAAAAAGGATCAAGTGCATTAGATATTAAAATTAAATTAGGTTAATTGTAAAATTAATCTATTTTCTTTTTTTCTTTTTTATTTTCTTTAAATTTCATATATTATATAATATATATTTTATTTTTTATTTTAAATTCTTATTTTCTTTAATATTCTAATATTTTTTATTATTTCTCTAAAATATCCCATATTTTTCTTTATTATTTATAAATTTCATTGTTTTCATAGGTTTTCTTTAATTTAAATTAATTTTTAACATTATTCCTAAAAGTTTCCTTAATCTTTTTAAACTAATAGTATATAAACTTTTCCATATTTTCTCGTATTTGCCTTATTTTTACCCAATTCTTAATCTAATCAAGGTTCATCAAATTTTAGATCATTTTAATTTAGTTTTTATGATATGAAACAAAATAGGAAAAATTTTATTGAATTTGTTTATTTTATTAATAAATAGTAAATATTAATTATTTTCTAATTTTTTTAAATTTTTTTTATTAAATTCAATTATAATAAAATTTTGCAATATTTAATTTTTATTTTTGTAAATGTTGTAGCTTTGCTTAATAGATGTGCTACCTTTGTAGCATGTATTATGATTATATGATATCAATTCATTTTTTATCATAAATTTATTCGTGAGAACCTAAGTTTAACTTAGTGTTTGATGTTGGTAAAATAGATGTGGTGATATTTGATTGTTATGTCTGTGATGTAATGATTTAATATTTGTGTAATATCTCGTCTAATTTTTTTTATGCGTACTTCTAAGTCTTTTTGATTTCGTTTAACGAAGTTGACTTATTTTGTTGTATTCTGTCAAATCTGTTTGATCCTGGCAGAAGCTACTGCTA
>NZ_CALDKF010000080.1 GCF_937898925.1 uncultured Methanobrevibacter sp. | reverse complement strand
AATCTCTTCATTAAACATAAAGTCATAAAGTGACCAACATGTAAACTATCTGCAGTCGCATCAAATCCTATATAAAATTTAGCTTCACCTTTATTTATAAGCTTGAGCAGACCCTCAATCGCTCTGAAGGCCGAATCAACGTCCTCCGGGTCACCCTTGATTCTAATTCGGTCGGAATGCGAGGTGACCGAAACATTATACCGTTTTTCAACCGTTTTAATATTTTCATCAAAATTTCCGAACAGTCCTGCTATCTGCTCAACGCGTTCTATATCAATGTATTTTTCCAAATCCAAGTGAAGTATGTTGTTGTGCATAAATACCAAATTTACCAAATATATCGTGATAAGGCTCATTTTTAGCTGAGCCTGGTATTTTTATATAACCTCCTTCTGCAGTAAGGTGTACGACAGGATATTTGCTATTTAAATATATTCTATGGAAGAAATAATCCAATGAACTTTGTTGCCATGATAAACGGAAGTCTGTACGTAAGCCAACATGGCTATAATATGGCACTTCTGCTCCTTTATGGATTAGAGGAATAAATCTGTTGCCATAATAGTTTTGAGTAAATGCATTCAGTCTAAATTTGAATCCAGGTTTTTCGTATTGATATTGTATGCCTATTTTGCCACGCATTAGTACTGATACTGGTCGATATATCATGACCCATGAGTTGACGAGGTTTTCGATGTCGTGTACACGGGTTTCGGCATAAATATCAGAATCATCATAACCTCTTCCATACATCTTCTCTGTATCGCTGGCTCCATAGTGATAGTCTGCATTCTGCATGAAAAAGTCATCGTCACCTATCATGAGTTTCCCCCATTCATTCTTTTGTATAATTCTATTTTTATAATGAGTATTTATTTTTTTATATTTCCATTTCTCAATCGCTACAAGCACTTAATGAAGTTTTTTAAAAAAAGAGGGTAAATAAATTTATTTACCTAATGAATGTCGAGGATATCCTGTAATTCTGGGGAATTATAAATCGCTTTAATCAAGAAGGCTGAAATCATGTCATTGCCAGATCCGCCTTCATCAAGATGTTGAATCATTTGATAAATGAATGTTGAATCAGGAAAAACTTTCCTTTCGAGTTCATCGAAATCGACTCCTGCTACGCTTAAGTTATCTACCAATGCAACCTTAGCTGTGCATGCTTCAAGTATATGTTCGTTTTCAACAGTCTCCATTGTTAGGCCAAGTTTTTCCAATTCTTTTGTCACTTTCTCAATTATTTGAATCATTTCATCACCTTTTAATTAATTTTTTCAAATTTTTCTTATTCGAAATCCTTTCTATATCGATATTTAAAAAAGATAAAAAAGAGGATAAAAATTAAAAGTTACATGTATAATGATGAAGGTGCTGCATTTACCTCTTCTTCCTCATTAGCCAACTCGTCTAATGGTTTATGGAAAGTGCCGAAACCAACAATTTTTTCCTTGTTTATTGAAATGGAAAAAACAGGGCCTTTTTCCAAATCCACTACCATAAAATCAATGAAATCATCGCTTTCACCAATGATTCTGCATGGTTCAAGCATTTTTCCTTCTTCAAGCATGACTCTAACCATCTCTTCTGCAGGAATCTCTTCCACACCTTCAATCTCTAACTTGTAACTCTTTACTTTTCCTTCAATTTCTGCTACTTTTTCACTAAAATTCATAAGAATTGCCTCCAATTATTAAATAAATACAATAAAATATTATACGATAAAATATTATACAATAAAATCATTGATACAAAGCCTTGGACATTTCAACATTGTCTCCTTCTTTCTCCTCATCTTCACCTGGCTTATGCAAAATGGATAATCCGCAAATCTGTTCCTTTTTTATACTGAGGGAAAAGGTAGGTCCTTCCCTTTTATAAAACATGAAATCCAAGTATTCATCGTTTTCACCAATGATCTTGCCAGGGCCCAAATATCCTTGATCATTTAGCATGAGCATAATCATATCTTCCAATTTGCATTCCTCTTCCTTTTTCTCTGTCACATGATATTTGTCTAAGTCGCCTTGCATTTCCTTTATTTTTTCACTTATTTTCATTGTCTTTACCTCCAATGTTTTTTTAATTCTTATTTCTACTACATTAATAGGATACATATTAAACGATTACAGGGTTATCAAAATAGGTCTTTAAAGATAATATTATTAGCTGTGACTTAATAACTCAACAATCCTAAAATAAATAGGTGATCCTTATTTTAGAATTTCCCATTTTCCATCATGGTTTTAAAAATAGAACTGTTTTGTCCAAAGCAATTGAAAATAGGACAAACAGATATTCTGGAAACTCCAGATTTCAAGTCAAAATTATTTATAACATCTTTAACCATATCACCCATGCAAATCATCCCTTCACTCTCAAAAAATATAATGGCATGGTCACATATAAAGCTTTGGTTTTTTAATGATTTTTTAAAAAAAGATTAAATAATATTGCTTCTTAAAATAAGTTTATAAGAAATTAATTTAACCTTAAAGAGGACAATCATATGATGGAGATTCATTGCAAGGATTGCGGAGGCAATAAGTTTGCCAGAAAGGAAGAGATGTACATTTGCACTTCCTGTGGCAGAGAGTATTCCGCATTTGAGGTCATAGAGCTTACAGATGATGTGATATCTGACCAAAAGACTTTCGAATCAAAGAAAGGATCCATAACTGAAAAGACTAAGGATTTTCATCCTAAAAAACCCTTAAGCTATTATGAATCAGCTTTAAAAAGAAATCCAGAGGATTATAATGCTCAATTGAATATAATTTATCTAAGTGCTGAAAAGGCTAAAGTCACTGAAATAATCCCATATATTAGAAAAATGATTAATACATCTCCTAAAATATTAAAGTCAATAAAGGACAGTCATTTGACTGAAGAGAAGGAAATGGAAGCGATTTGGGAAGTGGGTGGCGTTTTTCAGATAACTGCAGTTACCTTTAAGAATTTAGGGGATTCGAATACAAGAAAAATGGCCAATGATGCCTATGCACAGAGAGTCAATAAGGAATGGTATCTCCGTATTCTCGAATTGACTAAGCTGTTTTTCACTTTCGGTGATGATTTGGAAAGGATTTTCAATGGAAAGTATGAGGAATTGTCTATAAATTCATATAAGACTGGAATTTGGTATTATTTGGATATAATCAAGCTTGCTGACGATCAGGATGTTCATATAAAGAAGATAAGGCATTATGAAGAGAAAATAAGATTGGTTGAACCTGATTTTGAGTCTAGGTTGGATCTTAAAGTTGGTAAAAACAAGGAATCCTTCTTTGGAAGATTATTGTCCAGAAATTAGCATTTTTGTTTTTCCTTAGTTTTCATAAGATGAACCTTAAATTTTCTTTTTAGCTTATTTTAACACTTTACATTATATTGCTCCAATATATCTTTCATGTTTTTTTTACTAATATATTGTTAGTAAGGTCTTTTTCAAGTGATGCCAATTGTTGTTTTGTTTCTTTTTTTGCCCAAATAAAATCTTCCCATTCATTCTATGAATATCTGCTTTTCATCATTTGATATTTTTATCATGAATCATATTTTCTCATTCAATTCATGAACTCATTGTAATCCATGATAAAAGATATTGCCAATTTAATGAAATGACTTTTCTTCTAAGATTTAATTTTAAAATTTCATTGAAAGATTGTTCCATTTATTTAGCCTACTCTTTAAACAGGTGTTTTTTGAAACTTATGAAAGAGAAAAAAATTATATATGCCCAATAATAAATAGGAATATGTAAAAATTAAATTTTTTAATAATGAGATGGATATTGTGTTCATTGAACTTTAAATGGATTTTACATGATACTGATCTCATTAATAAGAATTTGAATTTTCATTGATTTGACGGAGAAATTTTATGTTGGAAGAATTCATGCCTTTTGTAGGCCTAATTATTTTTGGAAATATAGAAAACCTTATTTTGGCATCGCAAGGTGTTGTTGCAGGTGTAAATCCTAAAGTTTTAGGATTGTTGAGTATTTTTGCTGTCGTTGTGTGGCTATTTATAGGATTTGTTGCAACTGATATCGCAATGCAATATTCCCAATACATCACATTCCTTGGTGGACTAGCGATTGTAATATTAGGTATCATATCCATCCGCGATGCAGTTCATCATATCTCAGAAACTAAAGGAGATGCATAAGATGATAAATTTAAGAGATTATGCCCAGTTTACAGGACTGCTCATCTTTGGGAACATTGAAAACCTCATCTTGGCATCCCAAGGTGCTGTAGCACATGTAGACCCATTTATATTGTCCATATTGAGCCTGATTGCAGTGGTCATATGGCTGTTGCTTGGAACATATGGGACAAAACTGGCTATCAAATATGCAGACTACATTGAAATATTCGGTGGAGTGGCCATCATAGTTTTAGGTATTCAATCCATGCTTGAAGCTATGGGGTTATAATATTTCTGCCTCCCCTTATCTTTTCTTTATTTATTCTATTTTCTTAGTTTCAATCTATTCTTTTTAGAAAAATTTTGGTGCAAAGAACAAAAAATGTTGGTGCTAAGAACAAAATAGTTAAATAATTTAAAGTATAATATAATATTGTTTTTTTATAATTTTTCAACCGGGCCCGTAGCTCAGTCTGGCAGAGCGCTTGGCTCTTAACCTTGTTGTCGCGGGTTCAATCCCCGTCGGGCCCGTTTTTATTTCTTTTTTTATATATAATCTATTTTTTTAAAATCAATATGGCAATTTTTAATTCAGGGTTGGTTTAAATAGTTTCAGTTTGCTAAAACAATGATTAAAGAAGTGAAGACTTTAATTAGTTTTTTTTTATCTTGAATTAAACAAAATAATATACAATAATAAAATGTTTAATTATTTTTTTAAAATATCATAAAATTTTTATAAATCATAATTAAAATTTATAATTAGGATTTTAAGAGGTAAAAATATGGGGCCTATTTTAATTGATTATGAGAAATGCATTGCTTGCTCCTCTTGCATTAATGATTGTCCGAATTCATTTATTTATTTTGAAGATGGCAAAATACGGACACATGACAAGGGATGTATGGAATGCGGACATTGCTATGCCATTTGTCCTGAAGGTGCCATTAAAATGGTGAATTATGATTTCAGTGATGAAATGGTGGTGTCTATGAGTGAAATAAATGAAGACACTCTACTGAATGCAATGAAAAGTAGACGAACTATACGCCAGTTCAAACCAGTTGGCATGAAGAAGAAAAAATCAATATGATATTGGAAGCTGGAAGATATGCACCAACTGGTGCGAATTCACAAAATGTCAAATATACAATTCTTGGTTCAAAGCAGAAGGAAGCAGAGGAAATCTGTGTGAATCTATTTAGAAAAGGCAAAAAAGTGGGAAATCTAAGCAGTTATTTGAGAAGAATTGAAGTGACTGACGATTTCTTCTTCAAAGGCGCTCCATTGGTCATAGTCGTTTCAAGCAAGAGCAGTATCAATGCGGGACTTGCAAGCGCATATATGGAGATAATGGCTAACAGTCTAGGTTTAGGGGTCCTATACAGCGGATTTTTCGTAATGTGTACAAAGTTAAGCAGGAAACTTAGAAATCTAATAGAACTGGAGAAAGGATATGATGTAGTTTCATGCATGGTTATAGGTTATCCTAATGTCAAATACCATAGAGTAGTCCCTCGTAAGGATTTGCAAGTGAATAGGTTATGAGTGGGATGTTCCAAAAAACCAAAGAATCATATTGATTTTATTCTCTTATTTTACCTTATTTTTTTATTTTTCACATGTTTCCTTCTTATTTTTTTCTAATTTTTATTAAAATTATCTAATTTTCTATAAAAAACTTAGATTTTCATTAAATTTAATTTTATCTAATTAATTAAGTTTAAATAAGAGATTAAACATAAATTAAATTAATAGTTTTAATTATAGATTAATCTATTTTGATTAGCATTAAATTAAGTTATATTTAAGTGATAAAATGAGTTTTGAGAATTCTAGTGAAATATTTAAATTACAGAAATTAGTGAAATCTTCCCTTTTGGAGATCAACAAGCTTAAGATGGAAATTGCCCAATTAAAGGATGAGCAAAATTCCCTAATGTCCAATGATGAATTTGAAACCCTAAAAAATGAATCTGAACAGTCTTTAAAACAAAAAGAAGAAGAACTTATTGATTTAAAGAAAAAGCATGAAATTGAAATTTCAGATTTAAAACTTAGATATGATGAAGATTTAAGAATCAAGGATGATGAAATCTCTTCTTTAAAAAATCAGTTTGAAGATGACTTGAAAAGCAAAGGATTAGAGCTTAGCGACTTTTTAGATAAGTTTGACAATGACATCAAGGCAAAAAACGATGAGATTTATGATTTGAAGGCTAAGTATCAGGCTGATTTGAAAACTAAAAACTATGAAATCGAAAACTTAACTCATTCTTTAAATACTAATATTGAAGTATTGAACAGGTCCAAGGATCTCTTGAATTCAAAGGATGAAACCATCAGAAACTTATCCGATAAGGTAAATGAACTTTCTGAAATAAATGAATCTCTTTCTAAAATGAAAGAATCCTTTGATGAGGAATTCAACAGCTTTAAAACTTTAGAATTAGGTCAGGCAAACCTTAAATTGAAAGAGGCATTGAATGATGTAAGCTCTAAAGAAAATGAAATTCAAGCCATTTCCAACGATTTGAAGATTGCTGAAAATAAGATAACTGATGTTCAACGTCAATTGGATGAGGCAAAGAATAAGGAAAATGAAGCTAACCTCAAATTGGCCAATACTTTAAGCACTGTTGATGACAAGAATATGGAAATCCAGTCACTCAATGCTCAAATCGCTTCTCAAAATGAGGAAATCCTTGACTTGAAGAATAATTTGGTAAATAAGGATAATCTTGTAGCATTGCAAAGGGAACTTGATTCACGTGATGTAACAATTCGTGAGAAGGATGTTCAAATCCAATTGTTGAAAGACAAGTCTGTTTCCCGTGAGGAATATGCTAAAGTTCAAAATGAATTATCTAAGAAAGACTTGCAAATCCAAAGGTTGAATGAAGTTAAAGACCTATTCTTTGAATTGTCTGATGACAGCTTCTTGGATAACCAGTCTCAAGATGGAGTCATTAACAAGACCTCTGTTGAAGATAGGGAATTGCTTGAGCTAAATGACATCAAGAGAGAATTGGAATTAGCTAAAGAGAATAAGCTTAAGATCAGAGCTGTTGGCGATGAGGAATTGGAAAATGTGGCTAATTTAATTGATTCCTCTTCAAGTGATGCAGGCGCTATCAATGCTTCAAATCAGAATAATTCAGAGGAAATTGAAAAGTTAAAACAGGAAATTGAAGGATACAAATCAACAGTTGAGGAATTGGAAAAATTCAAGTTTGTCTATGATAAGTTGACTGCTCCTCAATTGAAGAACTTGAATTCCATTCAGTCACAAATTTATCATTTGCTTCCTGAAGATGAAGCTATGGATACATTGTCTGTAAAGGATTATCTAAATGATCTTGCATTCAAGAACCTTTCATTTGGAAATACAAAGAACATTCTTAAAAGTTTAGAAAGAAAAGGATATGTGGAAGTGGCTAAAAAAGAAAATGATATATTCTTCTGGCAAAAGCTTCCTTTAGGAGAAGAATAATTAATTTTCCTTATTTTCTTTTTTTATTATTTTTTGCTTTTATTTTTTCATATGCTTATTTTTATGGCGGTTTTGTATTTCATGTAATTATTGAAACTTTCATGAAATCCTTTTTTTCTTTATTTTTTTATATTTTCATATTCCTATTCATATTCCTATCTGACATATTTCTAATTCATTGATTATGCTCATTTCATTATGAATTGGACATGCCTTATTGTGGAAATGATAGGCACCAATAGGAACAGATAGATAAAGTTAGGGTTCATGTTAAAGTCAAGCAGATTTACAATGACTGTGACACCCATAATGACATACAAAGTGTGGAATACATGTTTCTTATCTTCTTCTGCTGTGTATTCTTCAAGGAATCCTCTTTTGTGGGCATAATAAAACATTAATAAGAAGAATACAATAACTGAAAGTATATTCGCTCCAAAGATTATATTTGCCAAGAAGAAACGGGAATAGTTTCCAATCAGGGATGTTGTAAAAGGTATGAAGCATAAGCTTGCCAAATAAAACATATTCAGCCATAGATAAGGAATATTCAATCTTTTTAATTTCATAAACTCATGATGGTAAATCCAGAATGAAGCCAATACTATGAAACTTACAATCAAAACTCCAGCCATTGGCGCTATGGATCCGATAAAGTTCATAAATCCAGTGTAATTTGCTATTTCATTTTCAGGCAATGCCATTCCAAATATCAAAAGGGTCATTACTATACTGAATATCCCATCAGTAAGCCCCATTAGTCTTCCAGGATCAATATCAAGGTCTTTTTCAAATGCATCTACGAATCTTTGGTAAGTGCTGATTCTCTCATTAGTTTTTTCAAGTTTTCGTATCTCTTCATCGATGTTCTCTTCATTGATATTTTCACTGAATTTATTTTTTCTTTTAAATTTTTCAAGTT
Source organism: uncultured Methanobrevibacter sp. (assembly GCF_937898925.1). GTDB lineage: Archaea > Methanobacteriota > Methanobacteria > Methanobacteriales > Methanobacteriaceae > Methanobrevibacter. The sequence continues at coordinate 18,646 of NZ_CALDKF010000080.1, read as the reverse complement.
TTTCCTGAACTTTTACGGCCTTATCATCATTCATTTCTTTTATTTGCTGTTTAATCTCTTCTTTTAGACTTTCCAGTTCATTATACTTTTCATCAAGATCTTTATCATCATAATCATTAGATGTGTTGTGATTTCCAATTCCTTTTTCTGCTATAAGATCGCCTCCAAGTCAAGCATATCACTTAAAATTTTGTTTATTTTGTTATATTAATATTTTGGAAAATATGGTTGGTTTTCTCTCTTTTTTCAATTGTTACCGCAAAGGAACTAGTGTTAACTGCAAAGGAACTTTCAATTTTAATATATTTTTGTAACTAAATTAAATTTATATTTTTTTGTTCATGTTTTTGATATATTATTATTATTTTATTCAAAGTTTATTATTTTTATCATATTTTTATTTAAAATAATAATTTTCTAAAAATTCATCATAAAAACAAAAACTTTATATATTACTTTAAACCCATTGTTATTATAGAATAAATATTATTAAATTAGTTGAATCTATCAATGATTTAAATTAACTTATATTTATTTAATCTATCAAAAAAATTATTTATTAAAAAAAATTGAGGTGTATAGAATGGCACAAGGTCAACCTATTTTCATTTTACCTGAAGGAACTAACAGATTGTTAGGTAGAGATGCACAAAGAACCAACATCTTAGCAGGTAAAGTATTAGCAGAAACTGTAAGAACCACTTTAGGTCCAAAAGGTATGGACAAAATGTTAGTGGACGGACTCGGAGATATTGTAGTAACCAACGACGGAGTTACTATCTTAAAAGAAATGGATATTGAACACCCTGCAGCAAAAATGCTCGTAGAAGTTGCAAAAACCCAAGAAGACGAAGTTGGAGACGGAACTACTACTGCAGTAATCATTGCTGGAGAACTCCTCAAAAAATCCGAAACCTTATTAGATATGGACATTCACCCAACCATCATTGCTATGGGTTACAGACAAGCAGCAGAAAAAGCACAAGAAATCTTAGATGAAATCGCTATTGAAGACATTTCCCGTGAAATGTTAGTAAAAGTAGCTATGACTGCTATGACTGGTAAAGGAACCGAAAAAGCTCGTGAACCTTTAGCAAACTTAATCGTAGATGCTGTACAACAAGTGGCTGACGATGGTGAAGTTGACACTGATCACATTAAAATCGAGAAGAAAGATGGTGCAGTTGTAGAAGAATCTACCTTAATCCAAGGTGTAATCGTAGACAAGGAAAAAGTACACCCAGGTATGCCATCTGAATTAAAAGACGCAAAAGTTGTCTTAATCAACTCTCCTTTAGAAGTTAAGGAAACTGAAGTAGATGCTGAAATCAGAATCACTGACCCTGCTCAAATGCAAGCATTCATTGAACAAGAAGAACAAATGGTCAGAGATATGGTTAACAAAATCGCTGATGTCGGTGCAAACGTATTATTCGCACAAAAAGGTATCGACGACTTAGCACAACACTACTTAGCTAAAGCAGGAATCATGGCTGTAAGAAGAGTTAAAAAATCTGACATTGACAAATTAGCTAAAGCAACCGGTGCTACCGTTGTATCCAACTTAGATGACTTAACCGAAGCTGACTTAGGTCACGCAGGTTCCGTAATCGAGAAGAAAATCTCTGGTGACGACATGATCTTCGTAGAAGAATGTCAAGAACCTAAAGCAGTAACCTTACTCGTCAGAGGAAGTACCAAACACATCGTTGATGAAATCGACAGAGCTGTTGATGACGCAATCGGTGTAGTGGCTGCTACTGTAGAAGACGGTCAAGTTGTAGCTGGTGGAGGAGCTCCTGAAATCGCTATGGCTAAAAAACTTAAGGAATATGCTCAATCCATTAGCGGAAGAGAACAATTAGCAGTAACTGCATTTGCAGAATCCTTAGAAATTGTTCCTAAAACCTTAGCTGAAAACGCTGGTTTAGACAGCATTGACTCTTTAGTAGACTTAAGAGCTGCTCACGAAAAATCTGCTTACATGGGATTAAACGTATTCACTGGTGATGTTACTGACATGAAAGAAGAAGGTGTTGTAGAACCTAAACGTGTCAAAAAACAAGCTATTCAATCTGCTTCTGAAGCTGCTGAAATGATTTTAAGAATCGATGACGTAATCGCTTCCAGCGGAACCAGTGCTGGTGACATGCCTATGGACCCAAGTATGGCTGGCGGCATGCCTCCAATGATGTAGAACCAGCTTCACAGACTTCAGTCTGTAGAACCTGGACCAAAATTCTTTCCCATTTGGTAAGAATTTTATCTTTAAGTTAAATGAACCTTTTTTAAGGTTTATTCTTTTCTTTTTTTACTTTTTTTAATTTTCATTGATTTTAACTTATTTTCAATTTTAGAATTTTCATCGATTTTATATATTAAACTATTTCTAATAATCATGCTTATTTTTTAATATATTAAACTATGTATAGTTTATTTTTAATTTAACTAACTAATTGCTATTTATTTTCACTATTACTTTTCAAATGCTCTTTGTTTATGTTTATATTCTTTAAAAATCAATCTTTATTCAAGAATTTTTTTAAAAATATGTAAAGGATTTGATAAAATGTCTTTGGAAAATAGAAAAGAATGCAATGAAGAAAACAATGAGGAAAACAATGAAAAAAATAATAAAGGAAATTGTCATGAAGATATGTATGTGAAAAACAGCATTGATTATTGTTCTTGTGAACATTCACCATCCAATTTGTCAACTTCATCTGGGGGTGACGGGGAAAGTGAGGTTCCAATTGATCTTGAGGAAAATGACTTGAATGAATTGGCTCTATTGGGTTTTTTCAATGATTTTGCCTTGATTGATATGGGCATTCATGAGTTTATTAGAGAAGTTTATTTTGAAGAATAATCTTCTTTAACATTCCCTTAATTATTTTAACATTTTATTCAGGGATACTAAAATTTATTAACCATGCAATTAATATTATTAATGGTAAGATTATATTGGTAAATAGATATTGAAAATGGTTATTATAGGAGTTATAAAATGGCTGATAATGAAAAAAATATTAGAAGTGAAGAAGAGAAAGAACTGATCATTAATGCTCGAAAACCTGTTGGCGAATTAGGTGATAAATTATTGGATAGGATGAATGAAAGTCATGAAAGCCTTGCTCAATGGGGTGTAAGCCATTTGGACATTTCAAAGGATGATGTTATTCTGGATATAGGTTGTGGTGGAGGAGTCAATGTTGAAAGATTCCTTAAAATGACTGAAAATAAAGTTTATGGTCTTGATTATTCTGAAATAGCTGTAGAGAAATCCACAATATTAAATCAAAAGGTTATTGATGAAGGAAGATGTGAGGTTATTCAAGGGTCTGTCTCTGAACTCCCATTTGAAGATAATACCTTTGACATAGTAACAGGATTTGAAACAGTTTATTTCTGGCCAGACTTTGTGAATGACTGCAAAGAAGTCAGAAGAGTGTTGAAAGATGATGGAATAATGTTCATCTGTAATGAAGCAATTCCTGACGAAGAGGATGAGCGTCAAAAGGAACTCATTGATCTTTTGGATATGAAAATATTCTCTGAAGATGAATTTGATGAATATTTGCGTGAGGCAGGATTTTCAGATATTATCTGTTTCTCAAAAAGTGGCCCTGATAGTGTAGATAGGGAATTAGTCACCGGATGGCTTTGCGTTATTGCTAGAAAATAATAAAATCTATTTTTTTCATTCACATCCAGTTATTTCCTTTTATTTTTTCTTTTCTTTTCTTTTTTTCTTATTTTTAGTTTTTAAAAACAATTTAATATTTTTATTCTAATTTTTAAGAATGATTAATTTTTTTAAGTAAATTTTAAATATGATTAAATGTTAATAAAATATGTTAAAGATTAATTTTGGTTATAGTTCTTATTAATTATTATTTTTCATTGATATTTTTTAAATCTCTTTTAAAATAATAACTAATAAAAAATAGCAATCATTTTAATCATATGGAGTAAATGGTGATTAGATGAATATGGCTTTATCAATTGGTTTAATTTCCTTAATTATTTTTGGAAATATCGAGAACTTGATTTTAGCTTCTCAAGGAGTAGTTAAAGCAGCAAATCCTTTAAAATTAGCGATTTTTAGTTTAATCTTCGTAACTTGTTGGTTAATAATTGGTACTGTTTGTACTCAGCAATTGGAAGCTTATGGTATTTACATTGAATTCATTGGTGGATTAGCCATATTTATTTTAGGAATCCAATCAATGCTAGAAGCAGTTAGAGGTTAGTGATAGAATGTCTTCATTTAAAGATTTTGTAAATGAGCATAAGCCATTCTTAGGATTATTAATTTTTGGAAACATCGAAAACTTGGTTTTATCCGCTCAAGGTGTTATTGAAGGAGCAAATCCTATACTTGTTGCTTGTTTAAGTATTTTAGTAGTAATTATTTGGCAGTTTATAGGTGTTTTCGGTACAAAATCCGCTATGAAATATTCTAGGCATATTGAGTTTATCGGCGGATTTGCTATATTTGTTTTAGGTATTCAATCTATGCTTCCTTTGATAAATCATCTGCTTTAAATATCTAATGTTTTTTCTTATTTAAACTGCAATTATTGCTTTTTTTGTTAATTATATATTGAAAATCTTAATTATAGAAAGATTTATATATTATGTTAACTAACATTTATATGTTGTATATTGCGGTGTTAGTCCAGCCTGGTTAAGACTCTAGCCTGCCACGTTAGAGACCCGGGTTCAAATCCCGGACGCCGCACTTTTTTTATATAGCAGCTGTGGTATAGTCTGGTTATTACTTGGGCCTTCCAAGCCTACAACCCGGGTTCGAATCCCGGCAGCTGCATCTGTTTTTTTTTAATATTATTTTACTATTTTTCCAGATCTATTGTTTTCTTTAGAAATTTTTTAGCAATTCTACTTTTTTTATACTTGTTCAATGATTTTTTTATTAACTTATTTTAGTATTGTTTAATAATTCATTTTTAGCTGTTTTTTCCATTATTTTATTAAATAAGTTTATATGTATTAAAAAATAATATTATATTAATATAACCTTATAATGAATATTTTAAGTTTTTTTAGTCATTTTAAGTTTATATTTCATTATAAAGCAAAATAAAAGATAACATTATTGTTGAAATTGAAATTATATTTATTTATTTAAATTAAAATTAAATTAATAGCAATTATTAGCTATTTTAATTGAAACTAAATTATTAAATGGTTGTGATTTAATGGCAGGAATTGTTGGATATGGGGCAAATGTGCCTTCATATAGAATTAAAGTAGAAGAAATCGCAAAGGTATGGGGAGATAACCCTGATTCAATCTCAAACGGTTTAATCGTTAATGAAAAATCAGTGCCTTCATCTGATGAAGACACTGCAACCATTGCAGTTACCGCTGCAAGACATGCATTAGCTAGAGCACAAATCGATCCTCAAGATATTGGAGCGGTTTATGTCGGTTCAGAATCTCATCCTTATGCAGTAAAACCAACCGCTACAATCGTTGCAGAAGCAATTGGAGCTACTCCTGATATGACTGCAGCAGATTTGGAATTTGCTTGTAAAGCAGGAACTGCAGGAATTCAAGCCACTATGGGTTTAGTAGACTCTGGCATGATTAAATACGGTTTAGCTATTGGTGCTGATACCTCTCAAGGAGCTCCTGGAGATGCTTTGGAATACACTGCATCTGCTGGTGGTGCAGCTTATATCATTGGTAATAAAAATACCATTGCTGACTTTGGAACTACTTACAGCTACACTACTGACACTCCTGATTTTTACAGAAGAGAAGGTCAACCTTATCCAAGTCACGGAGGAAGATTCACTGGTGATCCAGCTTACTTCAAACATGTATTTGGAGCAGCAAAAGGATTGCTTGAGAAAACCGATACAACAGTGGAAGATTATGATTATGCTATTTTCCATCAACCTAATGGTAAATTCTACTTAAGAGCAGCTAAAAAATTAGGATTTACTCCAGAACAATATAAAGACGGTCTCTTAACTCCTAATGTAGGAAACACATACTCTGGTGCTGTTCCTTTAGCACTTTCCAATGTTTTGGATAAAGCAGAACCTGGAGATAAGATTTTCATTGTATCTTACGGTTCAGGTGCAGGTAGTGATGGATTTACCTTAACTGTAAATGACAGAATTGAAGAAGTTAAAAATTTAGCTCCTACAACTGAAGAAATCCTCTCTAAAAAGATTTATGTTGATTATGCAGTTTATGCTAAATTTAAAGGAAAACTTAGAATGGCATAGAAAGAGGATAAAGTTAGAGGAATTAATTATAATTATTATGATAAAGGTGAAAAAATGAGAGATGTTGCAATTATCGGAGCTTCCCAAACAAAATTCGGCGAATTATGGGACAGTTCATTTAGAGAATTAATTTCACAAGCTGGTCTTGGAGCTATGGAAGATGCTAATGTTAGCGGTGCAGACTTAGAGGCAATGTTTGTTGGAAACATGTCTGCAGGTCTTTTCGTAGGTCAAGAACATATAGCAGCACTTATTTCTGATAGTATGGGTATGAACCCAATTCCATGTACAAGAGTTGAAGCTGCTTGTGCATCAGGAGGACTCGCACTTAGACAAGGTATTATGGCTGTCGCTTCAGGTTACCATGATGTAGTGGTATCTGCTGGTGTGGAAAAGATGACTGATGTTGTTGATGCAACTCCAGCTATTGCTACCGCTTCTGACCAAGAATGGGAAGCACAGCAAGGAGCTACTTTCCCATCATTATACGCTATGATTGCTCAAAGACATATGTATGAATATGGAACCACAAGAGAGCAATTGGCTATGATGTCTGTAGTAAACCACAAAAACGCTTCAAACAACCCTAATGCTCAATTCCCATTTGAAATTAGTGTTGATAAAGTATTGGCATCCTCTCCTGTTGCAGACCCATTAACTTTACTTGACTGTTCACCTGTTTCTGATGGTGCAGCAGCTATTGTTATTTGTGCAGCAGAAAGAGCTAAGGAGTTCACTGATACTCCTATTTATGTAAGAGCATCTGCACAGTCTTCTGGAACCATTGCATTGCACAGCAGAAAAGACATTACAACTTTAGATGCAACCATTGCAGCTTCCAGAAAAGCTTATGATATGGCTGGAGTGACTGTAAAGGATATCGATGCTACTGAAGTTCACGATTGTTTCTCAATCAACGGATTGCTTGCAATTGAAGACCTCGGATTTGCTAAGAAAGGTGAAGGTGGAAAAGTTCTTGAGGAAGGACAAACCAATATCGATGGTGATTGTCCAATTAACCCATCTGGTGGTTTAAAAGCAAGAGGACACCCTCTTGGTGCTACTGGTATCGCTCAAGCTGCTGAAATCGTATGGCAATTAAGAGGAGAAGCAGGTAAACGTCAAGTGGATGGTGCTGAAATCGGTATGACCCATAATGTTGGTGGTACTGGTGGTACTTGTGCTGTTCACATCTTTGGTAGAGATCTCAACTAGATTTCTACTTTCTTAACTTTTTTTATTTTCTTACTTTTTTATTTACTTATCTTATTTTCTTATTTTAGTTCTTTTTTAATTTTTTATTAACTTTTAAGCTATTTTTTCTATAATTATTATTTTATTAATTATTGATTTTTTAACTTTTTATTCATCAAAAATCAATTTATCAATATAATCCATATCAAGAGCTTCCTCTACAATATTCGCTAATTTTTCAAGTGAATTCTCTACGCTTGTTTCAAATGGATCTTCACCTATTCTTTCTTCAAGTCCTTTGCCTTTTCTTAAATGATTTAGGAATTCCCTTCTTATATTGTAGTTATTGAAGATTCCATGGAAATAGGTTCCAAATACATTCTCACTATATGCCCCATCGAATTGGTCATTGTCGTTGTTCCCAATTCCCTTTTCTATTTTGAATAGTGGCTTTGCACTTATGAGATTTGTAGTTCCTTCATGCAATTCATAGCCTGTAACCTCTTCACCATTGATTTTTGAAAAGATTTCATGGAACATGCCATTCTTATTGGATTCTTCGTCTATTTCGATTGTAGCTAAGCTCTGCTTTACGATTTTTCCTTCTCTTATGAACTCGCTTTCAATATCTAGAAGACCTAATCCTTCAACTTCATCAAGCTTTGATTCCTTGTGGTCCTTATCATAAATCTTATTTCCTAATATTTGGTATCCTCCACAGATTCCAATGATTGGTATTCTGGATTCATTTGACAATTCCCTGATTTTGTCTGCCAAGCCTGATTTTTCCAGTTCCATAATGTCCTCAGTTGAGTTTCTTGTTCCAGGCAAGATCAATGCATCAACATCCTTTATCTTTTCCTGATAGTTATGGACTTCAATCATCTTAACTTCAACATCCTCTTCTGTGTCAAATGGGTCGATATCTGTAAAATTAGCTATTTTTGGAAGCTTGATTACTCCAATGATTATATGATCATCATTGCTTTCAAATTCCTTGGTCCAGTCATGTTCCTTTAGGGATGCGGAATCCTCTTCAGGAAGTTGCAAGTTCTCTGCATAAGGAACTATTCCAAGGACAGGAACTTCAATGATTTCTTCCAGTCTTTCAATTCCAGAGCATAACAATTCCTGTTTTCCTCTGAACTTGTTTATGATGACTCCTTTGAATCTTGACCTGTCTGCATCATCAAGAAGCAAGAATGTTCCAGCTATTGATGCAAAGACCCCTCCTTTGTCAATGTCTCCAACAAGAAGCACATTTGCATCAGCTATTTCGGCAGCCCCCATGTTTGCAAGGTCCCCTTCCCTTAAGTTAATTTCAGCAGGAGATCCGGCACCTTCCATAATAATTATGTCATATTCTTTCTTTAAGTTGTTTAATGAGTCTATTACAGCTTCTTTTGCCATGATTCTATAATCTTCATCATCCATTAGATTATTGTCAATGTCCTTTTGGGTAGCTTTTGTCTTGTCATACTTCCTAAAGAAGTCCTTGTTTCCAACTGCTTCACCTTGAATGATTACCTGTGAACATGATTCCCCTTTTGGCTTTAGTAAAATAGGGTTCATGTCTACTGTAGGTTCTATATTTGCAGCTTTTGCCTGCAATACCTGTGCAATGGCAATTTCCTTGTTTTCCTTTGTAGTGTAGGAGTTTAAGGACATATTCTGTGATTTGAATGGAGCAACCTTATACCCTCTTTTTGTATAAATCCTACAAAGTGCTGCAACGATTAAACTCTTTCCTGCATTGGAAGCAGTTCCTTGAATCATTAAACATTTTGTCATAATCTTACCCAAAATTCTTGTATATTAATTTCATTTGTTTTTTATAAAATATAAGTTTTATTTGATTTGATTATAGTGGGATTATATTTTTTGATTTTCATGTTCGCTTATTTTAGTTAATAAAAGTTACTAAAATACAAACCTTTTTATATAACTAAAATCATAAAGTTATTAAGCATGTAGTTTAATATATATTAATATAATGAAATATTAGATGTCATATCAGACGTGATTTATAAAATTAAGTTAAAAAGAATAGAATCATATTAACTAGAAATTAAGTAAAATTATAACATTTAGGAGGTTTTATATGGAAGAAGATAAAGTAATGGCTACAGAAGTAGAAGAGTTAGAGTCTAAAGAAGAAATCGTAGACTCTTCTGTAGAAGACAATATAATTGATGAAGCTGAAGAAGCCGATAATGTTGCTGATGCTGATGCAGTTGAGGAAATTGCAGAAACCAAGGCAGAAAATAAGGATTCCCTTGAAGTCGAGTTTGTTGAAGATGACGAAGGAAACCGCAGAATCAAACCTATGCTTGACTATGAGTCAATTTCAAATACTGCTGATATAGAAGTGCCTCCTTTGCTTATTGATCAGGTCATTGGTCATGAAGAGTCTGTTGAGACTATTAAAAAGGCAGCAAAACAAAGAAGAAATGTTCTTCTTATTGGTGACCCTGGTGTAGGTAAGTCAATGTTAGCTAAGGGAATGGCTGAATTATTGCCCCCTGAAGTTCTTCAGGATGTATTGGTTTATCCAAATCCAGAAGACAGCAATTATCCATTGATTAGAACCGTGCCAGCAGGTCAAGGTAAAAAGATAGTTAAGGCAAACAAGGCTAATGCCAAAAGTGGTGATGAGAAAAAGATGATGATTACCATGTTCGTCACTGCAGCTATTTTCGTTCTTGGATTAATGTATCAAAGAATATTTGAAGCTATTATTGCTGCACTTCTTGTTATATTTATTTCAATGCAAATCAAGCCTAAAGTATCCAATAGTGCTCCAAAATTGTTAGTGAACAATGGGGATAAAAGATTTGCACCATTTATGGATGCTACTGGTGCTCATGCAGGTGCATTGCTTGGTGATGTAAGGCACGACCCTTATCAATCAGGTGGTCTTGGAACCCCTGCACACGAACGTGTTGAAAGCGGAATGATCCATAAGGCACATAAAGGGGTTTTATACATTGACGAAATAGGTACAATGAGCATGAAAACCCAACAAGAGCTCTTATCTGCAATGCAAGAGAAAAAATATGCAATCACTGGTCAAAGTGAAAACAGCAGTGGTGCAATGGTTCGTTCTCAAGCAGTTCCTTGTGATTTTGTTCTTGTAGCTTCCGGTAACATTCAAGTTCTCGAAGGCATGCACATTGCAATGCGTTCAAGAATCAGAGGATACGGTTACGAAGTCTTTATGAAAGACTATATGGAAGACACTGAAGAAAACAGAAAAAAACTTGTCCAATTCGTGGCTCAGGAAGTCAAGAATGATGGAAGAATTCCACACTTTGCAACTGATGCACTTGACGAAATCATTTTGGAAGCTAAACGTAGAGCAGGCAGAAAAAACGCATTGACTCTTAGATTAAGAGAGTTAGGTGGTTTAGTACGTTCCTCTGGAGATGTAGCTATTGAGGAAGGTGCAGATTTAGTAACTGCTGAGCATGTTGTAACTGCTAAAAGATTTGCAAGAACATTAGAACAGCAAATTGTTGACAGATCCATTATCCAAAGAAAAGAATACAGTGTATTCCATTCATCTGGTGGAAAAATCGGTATGGTCAATGGTTTAGCGGTTATGGGTGACAGAAGTGGTATTGTTATGCCAATCGCTGCTGAAATGGCTCCTGCAAACAGCAAGAATGAAGGTAAGATTATCGTAACAGGTAAGCTTGGAGAAATTGCATTGGATTCAGTTCAGAATGTAAGTGCAATCATTAAGAAATACACCCAAGTTGACATTTCCAATCACGATATTCATGTTCAGTTCCTCCAAAGTTATGATGGAGTTGAAGGAGACAGTGCAAGTGTTTCAATAACTGCAGCTGTAATTTCTGCTGTTGAAGGAATTCCTATTGATCAATCTGTTGCACTCACAGGTTCATTAAGCGTTCGTGGAGATGTAATGCCTATTGGCGGAGCTACTGCTAAGATTGAAGCGGCAGCAGAAGCAGGCATTAAGAAAGTTTTACTTCCTAAATCCAATATGGATGACGTAATGCTTGAGAAAAAGTACGAAGACATGATTGAAATCATTCCTATTGAAACCATTGAGGATGTTTTAGAGAATATCTTGATTAATGGTAGCAAAAAGGAAAGATTGATTAAGAAAATGAGAGAAATCAGTGGTGCTGTAACCAGTAAGGTATCTGCTGACTCTATGGCTTTGTCTAATCCAAGTCATAACTAATCTCTTTATTTTTCTAATTTTATTTTTTATTTTCTTTTTATTATTTCATTTTCTAATTTTCTTTATTTTAATTATTTTCTAATTTTCTTTATTTTAATTATTTTCGCATTGTATTGCTTTTTTTACCTTGTTTTTATTGTTGTATATGCAAAAAGTTTATATATTAAAAATGTGTTATAATAATAATTAGATGTAAAAACATCTTTTAACAAATAATATATAAGAAATAATTCATTTTTATCAATTGATATTTTAAATTTGATAAATTATGGTGGTGATAAAATGGCAACTACTTTAAAAAGAGCTATTGGTATCGTAGCTGTTATTGTTGTTTTGTTTTTAGCAATAACCGCACTTTCAGGGGTATTGATTTTAGCTCAAGATGATACTGAAGGATCAATTCCTGGAGTAGATATGGCTGCTTTGTGGAGTATAAACGGAGGATTTAATTGGATTTATCCTGGAAGTTCACATAATGCAAATGGTCATACCCTTCATAACATTTACATGACTGATCATCCTTATCAAGATGCAAAAGAGATTATGGAATATACTTATGGTGTAAGCCCTCATCTTTTAGTGATTATTAACGATCAAGCAGCTGTACATATTTTCGGAGATAATATTCTAGACACTATCCGTCAACATGACTGGGTTGAAGGAAACTCCCGTGGTGATGCTGTTGCTATGAGTATTACACATGTAAACCCATTGCCTATCATTCCGGATATCTTGTTAGGTAACATTAAAATCATGATAATTTAATTGGTTTTGAATTCTTTTTCAAAACTAACTTTTCTCTTTCTTTTTTATTTCTTTCTAATTTTTCTATTTTTTATTATTCTTTTTCTATGATTTTTAAAATTCTTTCTAATTTTACTAATATTTAAATACTTAATTAAATAAAAATAATGATGTATATATAATCTTAAAAGTTGTTTTAGACTTTTTAAAGATTATCTATTATTCGATTTATAAATTAAAAACTTTAAAAATTAATTATTATTGTGTGATTTCATGTTATTGATAGCTCAAAATCATTTTCAACTTATAGTCGAAGTAGGTTTGATTTTACTTGCTACCATGATTTTCGTTCTAAATCTAGTTCCTTTTTCATTAAGTGTAGTCACTTTCCTGTCACTATTCTTATCTGGAGGATTTGCAATTTTATTCGGAGCGGATTTAGCGTTCTTGATATTGTCATTTGGTCAGCATGAATTTACTCACCCATTCGGCCCAATTGCTCTTTTAGCTATTATAACTGCATTAGCTTCGCTGAAGGTGATGGAAGAGTCGGGGGTTAATGTAGGGCGGCTGAAAAGGATAGTTTATATACTTCTTGCAGCAATTACTATCTTTGGAGGAGCAATGCATAGATCTTTCTTATTATTATGGTTTGTTGGTTTATTCATAGGATACACTATTATTTCAAAATCATTTAGACAAAAATCCATTCTTACATTGAGAAGAATTGGAATGTTCTTTGGAGCTGCATTAGTTGCTTTTGGAGTATTAGAGATAGTTGCAAGAATCAGTGGTATGGAGGTTTTCTCTCCAGTGCTCAGGATTTCAAGACTTGCAACAAATTCATTATCCAGTTTAAAATTAGTAGTTGAAAATACTTGGTTAATTGGACATGATCCTGCATCCTCTTACTGGTCCAATAGTTCCGGATTTGCAGATGGATATATCAGTTTGCCAATGCAATTCATTTTATTGTTTGGTTTACCGTTCCCTCTCTTCTTTGGTCTATTAGTAACCAGAAAGGATACAATCGATTATATGCTTCCAGGTATTTTTGGTTATGCTTATGACTTTGGATATCTTACATTCCTGATATTGCTCTTAATAGTTTTAGGAACAATTATCGTCGGATTATTGATTTTAAGAGAATACAGACATAAAAGAGAAAGTAAAAATAGAAAATACCTTGGTAAAGAGGTTCTTTTAATTGGTTCCCTTACCGGTTTTGTTTCTCAAGCTATCATTGGTCTTTTCCTATTCAACAGGACTGTAAACGGTATGGCTTTACTCACATTCATGTTCTTGGGATCTTTAGTATTGGCTCATACTGTATCCATTAGAAGAGACAGCAATGAAGCTGTAAGCAGATAAAAATAATTTTTCTATTTTTTATTTTTTTATTTTAACTTTTTTTATTTCAATAAATCTTTCATTGATTTTATTGACTTTTTATTTTAGCTTTTTTTATTTATTTTAGTTTTTTTATTTATTCTACTTTTTTTTAACTTTTCACTATTTTTTTATTCTTGGTTTTTTCACTATTTTTAAAATAGTAATATTTAATTATAAACATTTATAAAGATATTAGTATATATTAATTTGATTAATTAATAAAATTTTAAGATTAACGACAATATTTTTGGTGATTATTTTGATAATTGGTGGTTCAGCATCACAAAAATTGGCAGCAAACGTTGCTAAGGAATTAGGAGAAACCTTATGTCCTCTTGAAACTAAAAAATTCCCTGATGGAGAAAGGTATGTTAGAATCAAAGGGGAAGTTGAAAAGAATGTTACAGTTATTCAATCAACAGGTTTTCCTCAAGATGAAAATTTAATTGAATTGTTATTTATACTCAGAACTCTTAAAGACTTAGGTGCAGAGCATATTAAAGTGGTTGTCCCATATTTAGGTTATGGTAGACAGGAATTAAGATTTAAAGATGGAGAAGCCATTTCTGCTCAATTAGTATCCAATTTGATTGAAGAATCCGGTGCAGATGAATTCATTTCAATCAACTTGCATGAAGACAGTGTCAGAGATTTCTTCAACATTCCAACTGCAAACCTTTCTGCTATGGCACCAATTGCAGAATACATTGCTGACAAAGTGGAAAACCCTATCATTATTGCTCCTGATAAAGGAGCTTTAGGATTTGCAGAGGAAATAGCTGAAATCCTTGGTTGCAACTGTACATATATGAGCAAAGTCAGATTAGGTCCTGACAAGGTTGAAACCAGAATCGTTGATGTTCAATGTGATTTTGATTCAGAGGATCTTGATAAGGTTAAAAAGGATTCTAAAGTGAATATTGATTCTGTAGCTGGAAAAGAAGCGGTTATCATTGATGACATTATTGCTACTGGTGGAACAATTGTTAATGCAATAGGTATCCTAAAGGAGCATGGTGCAAAATCTGTAGATGTCTGCTGTGTTCACCCAGTTCTTGTAAATGATGCTGTTTTAAAGATCATGGCTGCAGGAGCTCGTGACTTGTCAAGTACAGACACATTGAAATCAGATGTTAGCTGCATCTCTGTAGCTAAATTGATTGCTGATGCTTTAAGATAAATTTAATCAATATTTTTTATTTTTATTTTAATTCCAATATTTTTTTAATTAACTTTTATATTTCTTTTATTTCTTTTGTTTTATTTATTGGAATTTACACTAATTTTTTTATTCATTTAATTTTTTTATAAAAAGTATTACTTACGAATTAGTTAAATAATAATTGTTTGATTAATCAACAATAGTTTTATATTATATTAATTAAAATATTATATTATAATTTAATTAATTTATATTTGGAGATATTGAATGCACGAATTTGCTATGGCTCAAGGGATTTTCAACACAGTTTTAGAAACTGCACAAGCTAATGATGCAATTGAAGTTACTGAAATGGTTATTGAAATTGGAAAGTTGGCTATGTTGAATCCAGAACAATTGAAGTTTATGCTCGGTGTTATGTGTGAAGGTGAAGAATTAACTAAAAATGCCGAGATGATCATTAAAACTGTTGATGTTGAAATTAAATGTCACAATTGTGGCTTTGAAGGTATAGGTAATGTTGATGATAGTGATCACTATGCACCTATGATTTTATGTCCTGAATGTGAAAGTCATAGGGTTCAAGTCATAAATGGTAAAGACATTACCGTTAGAAGCATTAGTATTGAAAAAGAGGATGATGAAAATTAGTTAAATTTTTCTTTACCCATTCATCAAAATTAGTTAAAAATTCACAATAGAAAATTCTATTAGAATAATTAATATTTCTTTTGATAATTTTGATACTTTTTTAATAAAATACTAAAAATATTGTCCAAATTTTTAAAATTATTAAACTTATTATAAAATTACATGTTTTGAAGGTGAATCATATGCATAAGATTGCAGATGTAGAGATAGCAAAGAACATTATGGATGCTAATGACAGATTAGCACATAAGAATTTACATTTATTGGAAGACCACGATATATTTTGTATAGACTTCGTAGGGGCTATTGGGTCTGGTAAAACAGCTCTTATTGAAGACTTAATTGATAATCTTGATGAGAAAGTCGGTGTACTTGCAGGAGATATCATAAGTGATTTTGATGCTGACAGAATCAAATCCCACAATGCGCCTGTTGTAGGGTTGAACACTGGTACAGAATGTCACTTGGATGCCCATTTGGTGGGCCATGGTTTAGGTGACCTTCCTCTTGATGATATTGATTATCTTTTCATTGAAAATGTAGGTAATTTGATCTGTCCTGTTGACTTCCAATTAGGTTCCCATATGAGAATTGTTGTTGTCAGTGTTACTGAAGGAGACGACACTGTAGAAAAACACCCTTACATTTTCAAAGACTCTGACTTGATTATCATCAATAAGATTGATTTAGCTGATGCTGTTGGTGCAAGCACTGATAAAATGGTTGCTGATGCTAAAAAACTTAATCCTGATGTTAAAGTCATTACAACTAGCTTAAAAGAAGGTAAAGGATTAGATGAAGTGATTGAAGCTATTAAAGATGCTAAAGCACATGAAGCTGAACATCACCATCATCATGACCACGACCATGAGCACAGTCATGATCATGACCATCATCATTAATCTTTCTTCTATTTTTATTTTTTTATTTTAACTTTTTTTATTATTTTTTCAAATAAGTCTTTTTTAGATTTTTATTTCTTTTAATTTTATTTTTCTATTAAATTATTACTAAAATTTATTAAGTATTACTAAAATAATATTTATAAAAGGTGATTTCATGAAAATATGGATTGATATATCAAATGCTCCTCATGTAAGATTTTTTAAAGATGTCATTAAGTATTTTGAAAATGAGGGAGAGGATGTTTTAGTCACTGCTCGTAAATTCGGTGACATTCATAAATTAATGGATATGTATGATATTGATTTTGTATCTGTAGGTAAGCATGGAGTCACATTGGAAGAAAAGCTAAAGGAAAGTGCACAGCGTGTTGTAGACTTGGCAGACCTTGTTTCCGGTGAAAATTTTGATGTGGCATTGTCAAAGCATTCAATTGAACTTCCAAGGGTAGCATTTGGTCTTGCAATTCCAAGTCTTTTTGTTCTGGATAATGAGCATGCAATGGCTGCAAATAAGTTGACTCTTCCATTATGCAGCAAAATCATAGTTCCAAGCATTATTGATGAGTGGAAATTGATGCAGTATGGTGCAAATCCTAATGATATCATCAAGTATAATGGAACTTCTGAGCTTATGCACTTCAACAATTTTAAGTTTAATGAGAATGTCTTTGATGATTTAGGTCTTGATTTGCCACTTCAAAAGACTATCTTAATGAGGCCTGAACCTTCTCTTGCTTCCTATTTGAATACTGATTGCAGAAAATCTGTATTGTCCCCAGTTGTGGATGTATTGAAGGAATATGCTAATATCCTTATACTTCCTAGATTTAAAGAGCAAGCAGAGATTTTTGAAGGAATCAAGAATGTAACAATCCTTAAGCCTCCAGTTGACACTTCAAGCATCATTAAGGCATGTGACCTTGTAATTGGTGCTGGTGGAACAATGAATAGGGAAGCGGCTATTCTACAGACTCCTGTCATTTCATGTTATCCTGGAGACACCTTATCTGTAGATCAGTTCTATGTGGATAATGGTTTGATGTATAGAACAACTGATTTAGAGGATATTACCCAACAGGCATTAAGCTTTATTGTAAATCCTCATGAACCAATTGAACTTAAAACAGACAATTTATTTGAACTTATTATCAATAAGACTTATGAATTGGGGAATTCTAAAAAGTAAGTCTTATTTTCTATTTTTTCTTATTTTTTCTTATTGCAATTCATGAATTGCATCCATTCTTCATTAGGATCATATTCCTTAAAGTATTTTTCAAAGATTTCCTTTCTGTGTTTAATTATCTTTTCGTATTTTTCAGGGTTCTCTGCCTTGAATTTATTATGAAGCGCTATGGTTAAGCGATTCAAATATTCATTCAGATTTTCCTTTTCCTCTTCACTTAAAGTGTCAAAGATGTCAATATCTTCATGATTCTTGAATTCAATTGCTCTTCCTTCTTCTGTCAATTCAACAAGCAAGACCCTTTTATCTTTAGGGGATGGAACTTTTCTGATGAAATTCTGCTGCTCCAATTTGTTTAAGGTTTCATTAAGGGAAGTGACACTGATATTCAATATTTCAGACAATTCCTTAGTGGAAAATCCATCTTTCCTTTTTAAAAAACCGATTAATCTACCTTGTCCCTTAGTAATGCTTTTCATTTCTGGATTTTGCTTTTTATTTCTCTTATCCAGAATTTCATTTATCATAATGAATTTATGGAACAATAATTGATTATTCACTTCATTAATCTCAAAATAACCTTTTTTTGAATTATTTTCCCCATTCATATGATATTCTCCTTTCTTTGTGCATTCAAGGTATTGTAATAATATCCTTTTTGCTCCAATAGCTCTTCATGTGAACCTTGCTCTATGATATGTCCTTCTTCAATTACAATTATCTTGTCTGCATTTCTGACAGTTGATAATCTGTGAGCAATGACGAAGCTTGTTCTGTCTTTCATCAATTTATTCATGGCTTCCTGAATTATCTTTTCAGTTCTTGTATCAACAGAAGATGTCGCTTCATCCAGAATAAGTATCTGCTTGTTTGATAGAATGGTCCTTGCAATTGTCAAGAGCTGCTTTTGTCCATGGGAAATATTGTCTGCATCTT
>NZ_CALDKF010000079.1 GCF_937898925.1 uncultured Methanobrevibacter sp. | reverse complement strand
CAAATATGACAGAGGAGAAACTCGACATAAAGCCTGTGGTAAACGTTGTTGATGGCAAGACCATTATCGACTTCGGACAGAACATAGCCGGATGGATTTCATTTATTCCACGTGGAAATCCTGGAGATACCATTAAGATTAATTTCACTCTCACTGATAATGATGGTAACCCTATTAATGATACTAATAAAAGCAATTTTAAAGTGTATTACATGAATGCTACTGATGAAGGGGACTTTAACAGTACAGTAGGTTTCAGCATAAACAATGAATCTCAAATTGTCTTGAATCAATTGGGAGTCGGTGAATATTTGATTAAAATCCAATTCCTAAACAGTACAATTGGAGATAAGAATTACACTGAATCTAATAAAACCATTAACTTAAACATTACTAAAACTGGTACAAGATTCAATGCAACCACTGCAAAGGTTCAAATTGATGAGGATGTAATAATTCCTTTCACAATCCTTGTTGATTGCAATAAGACTCTTAATGTCAATGCAAGCAGATTGAATGTTACTGTTAATGGTATAGAATATGGCTTTACTAACATCACTGGTGGAAATAATGTAACCAATGGTATTAAGTTAACCAATTTCACAAAATCAATAGGTACTTATACCATTGTCATTAAGTATTTAGGTAATGAGAATTGTAATGAATCCGAAATTGAATTTGAATTGCACATAGTTGAAAACAATACCATTACAGCTAATGATACAATCAAGGTCAATGATTCCAATAAAACAATTACAATTCCATTTTCAATAACCAATTCTCAAATTGTAAATGTTACTGATGAAGAAACTGGTGAAAATAGGACTGTTGAATATATTACAAATGTAACCGTAAATGAAAACGATTTAGTATTGCTTTTAATATATGATAATGGAACTGAAAATGTTACAGATGTAATTAATTTCCCTAACTTCACATTAAATGGTACAGAAGGAAATTACTCCCTTGAGTTAACTGTTCCTATTGATTTCAACAATACATTATATAAAGCTCAATTAGTGATCATTTATGCAAATGACACTTTAAATGAAACCAACAAAACAATCAATTTAGTTGCTTTCAAGGAATTATTTATTGTTCCTGTTGGTGATGGAGATAAAGCGGATTACCAATTTGGAAACTTCACATTCAAATTAGTTGATGCTAATGGAGAGGCAATAGCTAATGAAAACGTTACCATTTCAGGATTCTACTTCTATCAGATCTCTGAAAGAGGAACTTCATTATCCACTTCCAAAACCTTAACAACTGATGAAAATGGTATTATTGTATTCAATGATACAATGTTGAGTGTGAATATTGATACAATAGCCCTTTATTATAATTTCACTTCCCTTCCTGCGGGCACTTATAATGCTACATTCACAACTGGCGGATTTTATCAATTGAACAATAAGACTGAAATCACAGTCAATCCAATAGATGCAAGAATCATAGCAAAAGACCTTACAGGGGAATACGGCAATCTTTTACATTATACTTTCCAATTATTCTCTGATAAGTATAATCAACCAATTAAATTTTCTGATGTTAAATTTGTGATAAATGCTTCAAATATCAATGCAGATAGAGATGGAGTAACCAATGCAACTGGATGGTATACCAGCCCAGATTTAAATTTAACCGCTAATGTCTATAATTTAACTCTTAAGACCAATGGAGATAGCTTAAATTGCACTGATGCAAAAGCTACCTTAAATGTTACACAAAGAAATGCTACTTTAACTGCTTCCAATAGAACCATTTACTATAACTCTGATTATGCAGCTGTAGTAAAATTAAAAGACAAGAAAACTGGTAAGGCAGTTGCAAATGCATATGTTTTGATAACAGTTTACACCAGTTCCAAAAAGTACACTCGGTTCATTGGCAAAACCGATAAGAATGGAAAGCTTTACTTAACTACTCCATTATCTGTTGGAAAGCATAAGATCGTTTATCAATCTGTTGATAACAACTATAAGTCTGGCCAAATTACAAGATACTTAACTGTAAAAACTGCTCCGGCTAAATTTTCAGCTCCAAAAGTATCTACTTACTATAAATCTGGCAGGGTTTTCAAAATCAAATTGATCAACACTAAGACCAAAAAGCCAATCCACTCCGGTAAAATGAACATTAAGCTTTACATTTCTAAAAACAAGTACTATAATTATACTGGTGTCAGTGATGCTAAAGGTTTTGTTCAATTTAAAGCAACTTTAAAACCTGGAACTTATAAGGTTGTTGTCAGCGATTATGACAAAGGGTACACTGCAAAAGCTGTAACAAGTCAGATTAAAGTTAGCAAATCTCCTATTAAGATTGCTCCTACAGCTTTAAAAGTTAAAAAAGGCAAATACTTTAAAGTTAAGGTAACAAGCACTAAAAGCAAAAAGGTCCTTTCTGGTGTAAAGGTTAAAGTGAGAGTCTACACTGGTAAAAAGTACAAGACTTACACTATAAAAACCAATAAGAAAGGAATCGCAAGCTTGAAGATTAAGCAGAAAGTAGGAAAACACAAAGTTGTTCTCACTCCTTATCAAACCAAGTATTACACTGCTAAAAAAGTTACTAAGACTTTAAGAGTTGTCAAGTAATTGGAAATTCAAATCAAAATTAGTTATTAAGAGATTTATTCTCTTAATTCTTTTTTTATTTTTTTAAAACAAGCATTTTATATTTTATATCAATTTTATCAATTTTTAAATTAATATTTTTTAAAACAAGCATTTTATATTTTATATCAATTTTATCTATTTTTAAATTAATATTTTTTAAAAAAAGCTTTTATAAATTTTATAGCATTACTATTTTTAATTAAATTTTTATAAAAAAAGCAAATGATGATTATTATTTCAAATCATCTGTATTTATCAAATCACTGTTCATCAATGATTTCATTGTATCAATATCTATTTGTCCAGGTGCTGTATTGTCATTCACTACAGCAAATGTAAATGGTGCATTGAATTTAGATGCAATAACCCTTGTATAACTTCCTAATTCTCCCATGGAAATAGCTACAACGTTATCGAAGTGAGACATTAAAGGTAAAATTGTCAATGTATCCTCAAGGGTATTAGGCATAACTGCTATCTTGGCAATGTCTCCAAGCTGTTTTTCCTGAATTACAATGTCCATTAATATGTCCAAATCAGGAGTTTGCTTGAAGTTATGGTAAGAAATGATGGATGTTACTCCAGTTTCTGTAATTGATTCAATGAGTTCTCTATCTGTTTGGAGCTCCACATCAACATAATCAGCCACATCACAGCATTCTCTAAGTATAGCTATTCTATCCTCTTCACTTCCTCTAAATGATCCTCCTTCCTTAGAGGTTCTATTGGTTGCTATTGTAGGGAAATTGATCTCTTCTATGATTTCCTTAACAATCTTGGGATTAGGATTATCCATGCCATCTATTCTAAGCTCAAGAATATCCGCACCTTTTATTATGCAATCGTTAGCAACTTTCAAGATGTCTTCCTTGTTCCTTTGGAAAATTGGAATAGCTATTTTAGTTTCACTGTACACGCTGTTTACCCCATTTTAAAAACATGTTTTATTTTATCAATTTTTGATTTTAATTTTTATTTACTAATATATTTAACTTATTTAATTAAATACTTAATTGATTTCAAGCCTGTTTTATACAATTTTCAATGTTTAATAAATAATTAAAGATATTAACTATAAAAGCTAAAGATATTAATGATATTATGAAAGTTGTAGCTATTGGTGCAGATATTTCAAGCAATGATGTTTCCGTTTCCGATTCATTAGTTGAAAACATTGAAAAGGACATTCCTAAACTCTTCGAATTGGGAGCAAGAAAGGCAGCTTTAACAAATGTCACTGGAGATGATGTTGTAATCACTGCATTTGTTGAGGATGATCTATTGGAAGCAGTAAATTCAGGAATTGTAGAAATATTAAGAAACAATGCAGAGGATTTAGGTGATGTGGCAGGAATCTCTGAAAATCCTGATAATGCTGGAGAAGGCATATCCTATGCAGAAGCAAATCTGGAAGAAGGTCCTTTTCAGGATGCAATCATAATGGCATTTGACACCTATGGAGGGGAATCTTTTGTAGCTGATGTGGCTAATTCTGCTATAGAAGCAGCAAGTGGAATGAAATCAGTCACTGGAGTCAGCGATAAGATAGGTACAAGAACTGATATTCCAGGAGTAGGGTATGTATCCATTGATGACACTGATGATCCTGTTGTGGTTGTTTCAGTAAATGAATTGGAACAGATTGCTGTTGTTGCAAGTGCTATGATTGGAGCAGCTTTAGGTAATAAAAACACTTATCTCGTAAAGAGGCATACTGCATGCAATGTGCTTCCAGGAAGTGTCTTGGTATCTGTAACTGCATTAATGAATGGAAATATGATAGATTTATCTATACCATTTGAAAACAAAACAAGAATTTTAGGTTAAGTATCATTTTAATTAATTTAACACTTGATATTTTTAATATTTTTATTTTTAAAACTTATTTAATTAGTTGTTACATTAATTAAAAATACATTAGTTTTTTCACTATTTTTTCAATTGTTATTTTAGCATTTTTTTAATAATCAAATAATGAATAACTATTTAATATTTAAAAACTATATATAATAGTGATTAATAATTTATATAAAATTTATATAGTTATTATCTTGATTTAAACTTAATTAAATTTACATACATTAAAAATTATTTAAAATTTCGATTGTGGTTCATATGATAATATTGAATGAAAATACAAAATGTTTGGTACAGGGAATCACTGGAAAGCAAGGTCAATTCCATACTGAACAGATGATAAAGTATAATACAAACATTGTAGCAGGAGTAACTCCAGGCAAAGGCGGTCAAGAGGTTTGCGGAGTTCCTGTTTTTGATTCTATTGAAGAAGCTAAGGAAAATGTAGATGTAAATGCATCAATCATATTCGTACCAGCACCATTTGCAAAGGATGCTGCATTTGAATCCATTGATCATTTGGATTTGGTTATTATAATCACTGAACACATACCTATTCATGACACTATGGAAATCATGGCTTATGCAAAAGCAAAAGGCGTCACTGTCATTGGACCAAACACTCCTGGTGTAATCTCTCCTAAAGTGGGAAAACTTGGTATTATGCCAACCCATATCTTCTCTGAAGGTGATGTTGGAGTCATTTCCAGAAGCGGTACATTGACTTATGAGATTGCAAGCCAATTAACCCGTGCAGGAATTGGACAAAGCACTTGCGTAGGTATTGGAGGAGACCCTGTTATCGGTACTCCATACATTGAAGTATTGGATATGTTCGAAAACGACCCTGATACAAAAGAAATCGTATTGATTGGTGAAATAGGTGGGGGAGCTGAAGAAGCTGCTGCTGAATACATCAAGGACAACATTACCAAACCTGTTGTAGCTTATATTGCAGGTCTTTCTGCACCACCTGGAAAAAGAATGGGTCACGCAGGAGCTATCATTGCTGGTAACTCAGGTACTGCAAAAAGCAAAATGGAAGCTTTGGCGGCTGCTGGTGTAAAAGTAGCTACAAAACCTTCTGAAATCGTGGAATATATTAAAGAAGTTCGTGGAGAATAATCTCTCCATCTTTTTTTATTTTATAATAAATCAAAATTATACGATCTGAAAATTAAAAATTACAGAAATTCTATTTTTATAAGAAAACTATTTTTTCTGGTGATAATATGGATAAAGAAGAAATCATTGAAAAGTTATTGGCTGGTGAAATGAAGCTTTATCAAATTGACAAGTTTACTGAAAATGCTACTGAAGCTTTAGACATTAGAAGGGAGTTTATAGAAAGACATTCCAATTGCAAGCTTGAAAAAATGGCTGATTACACTTTGGATATGGAACTTGCATTTGCAAAGAATATCGAAAACCCTATAGGTACAGTGCAAATACCTATTGGAGTTGCAGGTCCCTTAAAAGTCAATGGAGAATATGCAAAAGATGATTTCTTTGTACCTCTTGCTACATCTGAAGGTGCATTATTGGCTTCAGTAAATAGAGGCTGTTCAGCCATCACAGCAGCAGGAGGAGCTAATGCAAGGGTAATAGGCGATAAGATGACAAGAGCTCCTGCAATCAAAACCGATTCAATCGTTGAAGCTGTAAAGGTAAAGCAATGGTTTGAAGACAAGTTTGATGAGCTTAAGGAAATCGCGGAATCCACAACAAGCCATGGGAAATTGGTTAAGATAGATCCTATCATCATTGTAGGAAATTATGTTTATCCTCGTTTCGTTTACTCAACAGGAGACAGTATGGGCATGAACATGGTTACCATTGCAACAGAAAAGGTATTGGCTAAATTGCATGATGATTTAGGAGTTCATGCTTTGGCTTTAAGCGGAAACCTTTGTGTTGACAAAAAACCTGCAGCAATCAATATAGTTGAAGGAAGAGGAAAAACTGTTGTTGCAGACATTTTAATACCTGAAGCTATTGTCAGAGCAAAGCTTAAGACAACTGCAAAGGCAATTGAAGAGGTAAATACCGCTAAAAACTTGATTGGTTCCGCTGCAGCAGGAAGCATGGCATTCAATGCTCACTTTGCAAACATGATTGGAGCGATATTCTTAGCAACCGGTCAGGATGAAGCACATGTTGTAGAAGGTTCATTAGGAATTACAACTGCAGAGGACAGGGATGGAGACTTATACTTCTCTGTAAACATGCCTGATTTACCTATCGCTACAATCGGTGGTGGAACAAGGCTTGAAACTGCAAATGAAGGATTGCAGATAATCGATTGTGCAGGATCCGGCAAGGTAAACAAATTTGCTGAAATTGTCATTTCAACTGTTATGGCTGGTGAATTGTCCTTAATTGCAGCAATATCTGCAGGACACTTGGCAAAAGCTCACCAAGAGCTAGGAAGATAATTGATTTTAATTATCTTTTTTTAATTTCTTTATTTTTTTACTTTTTTACTTATTCATTTATTTTTATTTATTTGATTTTTATGGAAAAAGAGCATATTGATTTCAGGAAAGAATTTGAAGAATTCAAAAAGGAATTGGAAAACAGCAAACCTATCTTTGATGATGATTCCATTGAGTTTAATGATTTTGACAATTTAATATCAAATGATGATTTCAATCCTTTAGACGGCCTTGACGAATCTAATGATCAAGCTATTTTTAGCAAGAATTTTCCTCAAATTTCTCTTGAAACCGATGATATTCTAATGAATTTAACCATTAAAAAGGATTATTCATCTATTGAAGACTTAGATAAAAGAAAAGAAGAGTTTATCAAGGATTTAAAGGATTTCATTGATGAGTTTGAATCAACAGAAGAATCAAGCCAATTGATGAAATATTATGACTAATTTTTAATTATTTAGTTTCAAATATAAAATAATAAATACTAAAATGAACATATAAACAATTACTTATTAACAATAGTTAAAAATTTCCAGTATTTAACTGTTTTAATAAAAGGTGATATTATGTGTAGTTCTGGAGGCCCAATGGCTGAACTTTCAATGAAAAAATTGAAAACAAAGAAATATAAATGCTTAGATTGTGGAAATGACTTTAAAGGATTAGGTAAAAAGGTTATCTGTCCTTCCTGTCAAAGTGACAATGTAGAAGCACAAGAATAAACCTATTGCTATTTTAAGTGTTAAGAGTAAATATTAATTTGCTCTTTAACTTTTTTTATTGAATTATTATACTTTTTTTGATTATTGCAGATTATTTTAGGTTTGATTTTGATTTAGATTATTAAATCGATTATGTGGGATTATCATGGAAACAGAAATCAAGTTTACTAAGGATGAAATACTGTTTTTGCTCGGTGAAAGCGGTATGGTTGGAATAGTTAAGGCTGGAGAGGAAAAGATGCTATTTATAGGAACTCCAGACAGTGATGAGATTGTCCAATATCTTGAAGAAGATGATTTAATAGCTGTTTCCTCCTTTAATTTAGGTGAAAAGTATGAAAAGGGAATAAGGTCTCTTGCTTATCTTACAAGGGATATAGAGTCACCTATACTTGTCCTTCCAAAGGATCATCCATCATCAAAAAGACTTAAAATGGTATTGTCTGTTGGTGAAAACGTTAGATTAGACTGTGGAATAGTTCCTGGAACACACCCTGAACAGGATATCTTATGCTCCTGTGACAGTTTATCCGGCTTGAATATAGTCAAATCCAAAGAGGGTGTTGTTATAGAAGGAGAAGTTAAGAACTATAAGATTGAGCCATTTTAGGCATTTATTTTTTACCAATAATATTTTTTTAGTAAATATCAAATAATTTATTTTTATAATTATCTTCTTTTCTTAAGAATTACATTTTACTCTTTTTTATTTCATTATTTTATTTATACATTATAATTTTTTTAAAAAGTTTTATATATATAAAATAAAATAATATTAAATGTTTTATTTAAACAAAATAAAGTATAAAAAAATTTAGAATTGACGAATATGTTATTGCATGAACAAGCATTCCAATTAATCGGTGAAGGAGTTGTACTATTAATATTTCTGATAGTGATCCTCCTAATTGTAGGGCTTATACTTGGAATAATTCTAGTGAGGAAAAATAAGCTGGTATTGCCATCAGTTATAATATTTATTGTAAATGTATTTTATTCTCCATTGAAGAGTTTTGCTAATCTTTTAGGCCTTGATGATGCTTTTGTTGATCATATTGGAATTGAAGTAAGGAATAAGGTTAATAAAAACAAGTTTGACAAGATCCCTCCTGAAGACAAAATCATAGTGTTGCCCCATTGCTTAAGGTCTGCTCATTGTGAAGCCAGCTTAAAGGAAACTGGCGTTTTATGTACACATTGTGGAAAATGTGCTATTGGTGTCATTAAGGAAAAGGCCGAACCTATGGGATATAGGGTTTTCATTGTGCCTGGTTCCAGTTTCGTTAAGAAGATCATTCAACAGAACAAGTTCAAATCCGTTGTGGGAGTTGCTTGTCATGTGGACTTGAATCAAACCATGATGGCATTGTCAGATTTTGCTCCTCAAGGAGTTCTTTTATCTACCTCTGGTTGCTTTGAAACAAAGGTAGACGTTTCAAAAGTACTTGAGACAATTGGTTATTACGATTATAAAAAACAAGAAGAAAACGTTAAATGAGGTGAAAATATGCCCGAAAGTGATATAAATCCATTTTTTATCATTAAGAAAGTAAGAGAAGGGGACGAATTGAAAATGGATCAGAAATTCATAAAGATCAGAATGAATTCCAATAAGGTGATGGCTATCCATTATAAAGCCCCTATGGAAAGAACAATTGAATTAGAGATGTTCTTTGAAAATTTCAATCCTATTGACAGAATCAATTATGATATAGGAGGAACAGGTTGGGTTGGCGCAAACTTCAGAGGTCTTATTGACGGTAAGGACGATTCATTGCCAATTGATTATGATTATAAGATTCTTATGTTGGAAGAATACAAATGCCCCACTAAGGTAGAACTTAAGAACCTAAAGAGAAGTTCTAAATTTAGGCCTAATTTTACTTTAGCTGACTCTTAAACTTTATTATATTGGAGGAAAACCATGAACAGTAAAAGGACAGCCTTTATTGCTATTGCAGTATTGGCAATTGTAATTAGTTCATTAGGTGCTGTTTCAGCATTTGAATTGTTTGGAATGAACTTATTTGGAGGCCCTACAACAGACTTTGACAATAAGTTTATGTCCGGCACATTTAATGGTGATATGACTCAAAATAACATAAGTGAAGATAACTTAACCAAAGGATGGACTGATTCCTATGAAGATAAGGAGCATAACATAACCTACAACATGTCCTGTGTAAAGGATGGTGACTTCATAACCGATGTTTATCAATTGCAAGGGTTAGGGGCTCCTGAAATAAGAAACTATAATGACCAGCCTTGGAAAATATTCTATTCTCAAGCTGTTCCTAATGCCAATGTTTCAGCTAATGGAAGTTCCGGAAACAATTCCAATAATACTATTAATGTATACATTTGTGAAGCTGACATTAATGGAACCGCATATACAATAAATATCATGTCTTATGATAATAAGACTGAATGTGACGGAACTTTATTCTGTCCGTTGTATAAGGATTATATTGAACCTTTAATTAATAGCATTGAGTTTAAAGATGCTAAAAAAGCTCCTAAAATGGCTGATTTAATGGGCATGTCAGATGAGGAGTTTGAATTCAATAGGGAATACATTGATGGTATTTTCAATGGCACCATTGATCCAAGTCAAGGTTAATGAAATATTAAATTTTTTATAAGATTTGACAGAATAATGATTATTCTGTTGTTTATTCTTTTTTTAAAAGATCAAGTTAGTGATATTTATGAAAGTAACTGTTTTTCATGCAAATGAATGTGATAAAAGGAAATGCACTGCATTTAAGATGGAAAAGCAAGGAAAATGCAAGATAGTCTATAAGATACATCAGATTCCACGTGGTGCAGTTGTCCTGAATCCATTTTCCGAAAAGGCAGTTTCCTATGAGGACAGACCACTTGTTGAAAACAAGGGTGTTGTAGGGCTTGACTGTTCCTGGAATAAGGTCTCTAAGTCAGCAAGTTTCTTCAGTTTATCAAAATATCACAGATCTCTTCCTTTTTTAATCGCTGCAAATCCAGTTAATTTCGGAAAACCTTGCATATTATCAACTAATGAAGCGATTGCAGCTACATTCTATATAACTGGATTTAAGGATGAGGCCCATCATATCATGGATGGATTCAAATGGGGTCATTCATTCATTGAAATGAATTATGACTTATTGGAAGCCTATAGTGATGTAAAAACAAGTGAAGAGGTAGTACAAATACAAAATGAGTTCTTAGAAGCTCATGAAAGGTAAAAATAAACCTAACATTTATATACTATTAAAATCATATTTTATATTAATATTTATGATTACATTATGTAATCCATAATATTCTTTTTAAACTTTTATTATGAATTTAATGAATTATTTCTCTAGAATTTTTTCATGAATTTCTATTTAAGTTATATTGATCAATTAATTTAATAAGATATGGAGGAATTGTTAATGGCAAGATTTGAAGAAGCAGAAAACAGAATGTTTAATGTAAAAATCTGTTTAAAATGTAATGCACGTAATCCTGCTGGAGCTACTACTTGTAGAAAATGTGGTTACAAAGGTTTAAGATTCAAAGCTAAAGAACCTAGAGGATAGATTCACTCTATCCCTTTAAACTTAAAAGAGAATTTTTATTCTCTTTAGATTTTTATATTAACTTATTTTTATAAATACTAATTTTAACTGATTTTAACTAATTTTTAACTAATTTTAATAAATTTTTGACTGATTTTTCACAATTTTTATAACTATTCTTATAATTTACTAATTTTAACAAATTCACTATTTTATAATAATTTTTAATAAATTTATATTAATTTTAAATACTAATAAGTAAATAAATATAAGTAATTAATAGATTATTCAAAAAATTAATCTAAAATTAATTTACTTTAATAAATATTTTACAAATTCATTGTGTGATTTTATGAAAAATGTTGAAGCTCATTTTAAGGAAATATTAAAAACTCGTAAAATTCATTTAACTTTAATCGATCCTGATGAACAAAGCCCAGAAGAGGCTGTTGCTATTGCTAAAGCAGCAATTGAAGGTGGCAGTGATGGTATTATGGTTGGAGGTTCCACTGTAGATACCGCTGCACTTGACGGAACTTGTAAGGCATTATCTGAAAACATTGAATTGCCTATTGTATTGTTCCCAGGAAACATCAATGGTGCAAGCAAATATGCAGATGCTATCTTCTTCATGAGTTATTTAAATTCAAACAATCCTTACTGGATTATCGGTGCTCAAGCATTGGCAGCACCTGCAGTTAACAAAACAGGTATCGAAAAGATTCCTATGGGTTATGTCGTAGCTGAACCTGGTGGAACTGTCGGTTGGGTTGGAGACGCTAAATTAATCCCAAGAAACAAGCCTAAAATCCCAGCTATCTATGCTATGGCAGCTGAAAACTTAGGTATGAGATACTTCTATATTGAAGCAGGTTCTGGTGCAGATCAACCTATTCCTCCTGAAATGGTTGCTTATACAAAAAGAGCTACACAAGACATTGTACTTGTTGTAGGTGGAGGAATCCGTGATGCAACAGCAGCTTATACAGCAGCAAAAGCTGGTGCAGACATCATTGTTACTGGTACTGTTG
This sequence comes from uncultured Methanobrevibacter sp., assembly GCF_937898925.1. Taxonomy (GTDB): domain Archaea; phylum Methanobacteriota; class Methanobacteria; order Methanobacteriales; family Methanobacteriaceae; genus Methanobrevibacter. The sequence goes on along the minus strand of NZ_CALDKF010000079.1, from coordinate 24,055 downwards.
TAGAGGAAACCTCAGATGTTAAAGGCAAAATCCAAGAAATAGTAGCAGGAGTTCGTAAAGCTTCTCAATAGTTTTATTTCTTTTCTTTTTTTTATTTTTTACATTATTTTAACTATTTTTAATTCTAAATTATTTTTAATTTTAAAGTATTTTTAATTCTAAATTATTTTTAATTCTAAATTATTTTTAATTTTAAAGTATTTTTAATTCTAAACTATTTTTAATTCTAAATTATTTTTAATTTTAAACTATTTTTTACAATAATTTTCTTTTTTTAATTAATTTTCAAATGCTCTTTCTTATCTTTTAAATAAAACTAAACCCATATTAATTTATAAAATAATTTATGAGATTAAGGTAATATTTTAATATATATTTAGAAATAAGAAAATATCTATTTATAATTTTTATTAGGTTTTATCATGTTAAATTCGTTGTATACAGAAGCTATTAGAAAGAAAGGGCAACTTAATGAACCTTTAGAGGAATATAAGGAAACTAAAATAGATATTGAATCCAAATGGCATGAAGAGGAAATAATTCCAAGTGATTCAAATACAGTTCTTGCTGCAGGTGATGGGAGCTATAACAAAAAGAAATATCTTAGCTTCAATTTTTATGCTGTTGCAGCACAATCCCTCATTTACAATCCTAATGATACAGAATCAAAGCTAAAAACTATTGAATCTGCAGAGCTTGATATAATACCTCACCAATCATTCTTAGAGGAAAGATTGAGAAATATGATGAGCATATTTGAGATAAAGACTGCAATAAAGACATTCAATGATTTTGATATAGATTATTATATGGATGATGGATCTATTTTAGGGGATTTAATCCGTCCAATTCCTGTGGAAAAGAGCATTTCACCAGAATATAAGGCAAAAATTATAGCACAAGTCAAGGAAAAGCTGGAATCTGAAATAGAATCTAATGAGTTAAATTTATCCTCATTTAATTTCAGGGAAGAATTTAAAGACTTGTTTGAGGACGAAGACGTTGATGAATATGCTTTAATAACATTCTTGGAGAGTTTGGAAAACCTGATTGCCTTAAAATATCTTCTGGAAAACAAAAAGAAAATCATTGCTATTTCCAAAACTTCATCAAGCAATGAAATTTTCTATGCAAATATTCCTGATATGGCTATCTTAGATGGTATGACAAGAAAGCAAGGATTCAGTGAACCTTATCATAGAAAGGTAACAAGCAAAACCAAGCATGATTTCCCTATTGAAGATGAGTTCTTCAGAGAACTGTGGTTTACAATATTCTTTGCAAGACTCGATGACAATAAGAACATCATAAAGATAGAATTGCCTTATTACACTAAAGATTTGGATGAAATAAGGGAAATTTTAAAGATTTTAAAAGCAAATTCAACTGAAGGATATCCTTTTTTACTAAAGAAAGCGCATAAGGATGTTGTCATTTCAAATCAGGATATGAATAGCTTATCTAAAATAATTGGATTTTTGGATAAATCAGGTCGTGAAATGTTAAATTAAGAAAATTATCAATAAATAGAACTAATTTGATGTTTAAGATAATTAAATTTATAATTTTAAAAAATTGAATATAACAAAATATAATTGAGTTTAGAGGTTTAAAAATGATTGGAAGATGCATAGGAGAAACATCTCTTATTGAAGTAAGTTTCATTTCAAAAGAAATGCCCCAAGTAGGGGAATATGTAACACTTGAATATGACGGCAAGATCATCTTAGGGATGATAGAGTCAATGGTTCGTGGAAGCGTTTCCTTAAACAATGAAATATATGATCCTGATACTATAGCAAAGATAAGGGAAATTGAAGGTGATGACTATTACATAAAGGGAAATATTTCCATTCTTGGTGATGTAAATGACAATTTAAAGTTGCCACGAACTCCTGCTCCTCCTGGAACTCCCATTTATCCTGCTCCTAGTGAGGTTTTGGATAAGATATTCCACATTGAAAACTCTCTTAAGCTTGGACATTTGATAAACAATGAAGATGTTGAAGTGGGTGTAGACATCAATAAGATGGTGTCCCGTCACTTGGCAATTCTTGCAATGACAGGTGCAGGTAAGTCAAATACCGTTTCTGTTATCATTGATGGACTTTTAGAATATAACGGTTGTATGTTAATCTTTGATATGCATTCAGAATATGTTGATGCGGAATTTACTAATGGAAAAGTAAATGTGATCCAGCCTATGATAAATCCTCAATATATGGAATTTTCAGAAATTAAAAAATTGGCAAGCATTCCTTCCAATGCTCCTTTGCAAGAAAGATACTTTAGAAGAGCTTTTAACGAAGCTAGAAGGTTGGTGAAAGAGGGAACTGCAAGCACTGCTGATTTTATAGAATTATTATACAAAATCCTTGATAACTGGTATAATGATGAGGATTATGATGCCAGCAATAAGAAAAACATTATGGATGTAATCAATAAGATAGAGGATTTGAATGTAAAATATGATAGATTGTTAAATGTTAACATAGGTGACTTCCTAACTCAAATAAAACCTGGAATGGCTAATGTTCTTGATTTAGGACAAGTCGATGAGAATATGGCTGAAGTATTGGTTGCTCATGTACTTAGAAGATCCCTTAGGAGCAGAAAACAATTTGTCAGACACAGCGATAATGACGCATTATCCTATCCCTTATTCTTTGTAGTTGAAGAGGCACATATTTTAGCACCTCAAAACAGAAGCAGCAACAGTAAGTATTGGATTACACGTATAGCTAGAGAAGGTCGTAAATTTGGTTTAGGCCTTTGTTTGGTAAGCCAATCTCCTAAATCTGTTGATGCTGAAACATTATCACAAGCCAACAATATGATAATTCTAAGGCTTGTTGAGCCAAAAGATCAAAGACATGTCCAAACAGCCAGCGAAAGCCTTAGCGAAGATTTGGTAAAGCAATTGCCATCACTTAACATCGGTGAAGCCTTGGTTTTAGGGCTTATGACAAAGGTTCCAACCCTTGTAAAGATAAATGAATTCAAAGGACGCCAAAGAGGTGGAGACTTGAATATCATTGAGCAATGGCAAACAAAAAAAGAGGATGAGGAAAAAGCATTACAAAAGGAATTAGACCAATTCGTTAATTTAGGCGGAGGATATTAAATTTAGGAACCTTTATAAATAACAAATCATTATTATTTGTATAATTAAACTGATTATAACAATTCTAAGAAAATATTAAATTAATAATTTAAAATACGAAGGAGGGTGAAATAAAATGCGTTTTGCACATTTATCTGATAGTCATTTAGGTTCAAGACAATTTGGACTATTGGAACGTGAAACAGACTTTTATGACGTATTTGCTAGGAATATAGATAAAATAATAGAAAAAGATGTGGATTTTGTTATCCATAGTGGAGACTTATTTGATAATAACAGACCATCTACAGAAGCATTGCTTGCATTTCAAAAGGCATTGCTTAGATTGAATGAAGCTAAAATACCTATTTATGCTATTGCCGGAAACCATGATTCAATCTTAAGGAAAGGAGCATTGCCTCCACAAGTTCTATTTAAAGACATAGGACTTAAATTAATCAGTGATAATCATCCGATGTATACTGAAGGACCAGTATTAATCTGTGGAGTTCGTTATGTCCCTAGTTCACAAAGCAGAGCATTAAAAAGTGCTTATGATCAATTATCCAAGATGGCAGACAAGTATCTTAAGTCCATTTTGGTTTCTCACCAAGGGATTGACAAATGGATGCATGAGGACACTCATGAAATAGAGTTATCACAAATGCCTAAAAACTTTGATTACTATGCTATGGGTCATGTTCATAATTATGTTGAAGAAGATTTCGGCAAAGGAAAACTGGTTTATCCTGGATCTATGGAAATATGGAGAACAAGTGAATCCAATGAGAATTTCAGGGAATTCGGTAAGGGATTCGTTGTAGTGGACTTAAGCTATGATAAGCCTCAAGTTGAAAGAGTGAAGATTGACCTTCCAAGAGAGTTCGTTAGGGCTGTTATTGATTACAATAAGTTTGAAGAAGGCCTCCGTGACGTTAAGGAAAAGATTCAATCATTGGATAATAAGCCTATGCTTGACTTGACCGTAGCAGGCGGAGATTTTGACAGTGCAGATATTTATGAAACTATCAAGGAATCCATTGGAGATAATGTATTGAATCTAAGGCCAAGCTTTAAGCCAGACAAGGTCTTGGAAGAGGAAAGGATTATAGATGAAAACAAGATATTGGACCCTAGAACATTGCTGCAAAAGAGAGTTAGGGAAAAATACGGCAAGGAAGAAGTAAATAAATTGTCCATTGACTTGCTTGACAATCTATCTGTTGGAAGAATAGATGATGCTAAATTCATTTCAGACAGATTCTATAGTCAACATTATTTTGATGAAGAAAAATCAAATGAATTGAATAACGATAAATTAGAGGATTCAGATAGTTTAGACGATTATTTGGATAAGAATTTAGATGATTCAATTGAGGATTCCAAAAATGAAAAGTCTAAACAGATAAGTTTTGATGACTTTTAGGGTGATATGATGATATTTACAAGGTTAGAATTGAAAAACTTTAAATCACATGCAGACACTACATTGGATTTCAATCCTGGAATAAGCTTGATTGTAGGTGAAAACGGTGCAGGTAAGTCTTCTATTTTTGAAGCTATCTCCTTTGCATTATTCAAATCCTACACTACAAAATCCGTTAATGATTTGGTAAGATCCAATAAGAACACAGGTGATAAGATTCAAATGGTAGTGAAATTGTCATTTGTCTCAAATGGAACTGAGTATATGGTTGAAAGGACAATAACCCTAACAAAATCCGGTTCCAAACCTACTTCAAACCTATATAAAATTGTAGATGGGGAAGAGGAAATCTATGTTTCTGGAAATAAGGAAGTGGATAAGGAAATTGAAGTGATTTTAAGCATGGATTCCTCAACATTCTTAAATGCGATTCATATTAGGCAAGGTGAAATAGCTGAACTTATTGACAAGACACCTGCTAAACGTAAGAAGTTAATCGGTAAGCTCTTACGTCTTGAAGAGTTGGAAAAGGCTTATGATAATCTTCCTAAAATAAGCGAGGACTATAAGACAAGAAAAGCTGTTTTAGAAGATAGGATACAGCCAGAGTCAGAGCTTAATTTTGAACTTAAAAAGGCAAAAGAAGAGCATTTCACTTTAAATGAAAAGAATGATGCCTTAAAGAAAGATCATGAAAGCCTTAAAAATGACATTGAATTAAAGAACAAGGAAAAAGAGGAATTAGACAAACAAAAGAAAGAGTATGAAGCTCTCAATATGAAATTAGTCCATGAAAAGGAGAATCTAAATGGATTAAATAAGTTAAAAGAAGAGTTGTCTAATAAATACAATGAGATTTTAAGAAATGAGGAACAAATGAATCTTTTAAAGCCATATAGTGAAAAGCTCCCAACCTATAATGAATTTAAGGTGTCTCTCACTGATTTAAATAATTTTAAACAAGATGAGAAAAACAATAAGGAAATTATCACTAAGATTGATGGCTATAAATCTATTATAGAATCTGAAAAGGAGAATCATGAAAGATTTGTATCTCTTGAAGGTGAAACCAAGGCTTTAAACAATAAGAAAGTGGAATTGTCTGCTGAACTCAAACGTTTAGATGAATTGGAAAAGGAGAAAAACACATTAATTCAGGATATTGATCAATACAACAATGACTTAGAAACTTTCTACAATGATGCAAAAACAGTTTTATCTGAGTTTGAAGAGGAAATAAATCCAATCAAGACCAATGATGACTTGAATAGTTTGGAAAGTCTTGTTGAAAATTTCAGAACCAATCTCAAAAATGAAATCAATGAGATTGAAGATGAATTAAAGAAATTGAATAAGGAATCCATAAGCTTAAATCAGGAAATCAAGTCATTGGAAGAACCATTGTCTGACATTAAGGAAGTGGATAATAAATGTCCTGTTTGCCAATCAGATATTAGTGAAGATAAGAAAAATGAACTCATTCATATGTATGAGGAAACTATCAATACTAATAATAAAAAGATTGGTGAAAATAATGAGATTATCACTAAATTAAACAAGGACAAATCATTAAAAGATGCTAATTTATTAAAGCTTGATTCAATTAAAACAAAGATATATCAGAACAAACATATCGTTGGAGATTTGGACAAGTTTACAAAAAGTTTGGAAACTGTCAATTCCAAAATCAATGAGCTTCAAGGCAAAAAGAATGAACTTGAAGAATTGGATAGGATAATTGATTCCAAGAATAATGAGTTCAAAGAGCTTGAATCTCATGATAAAAAGTATTTGGAAGCAAATACTCTTCTTAAATCTTCTCCAGATGAATCCAAGATCAAGGATGAATTATATACCATTGCAGGTAAAATCAATCTCGAAGAAGAGAAACTTAAGGAATATGTCAATGCAGATTCCAATCTTTCATTGGATATGAGTTTTGAAACTTTGGATGGATTGATAAAAGACTTGTCTGAAAAGGATACAAGATACCATGTTTTATTAGGGTCTGTTAAAGCTAAAGCAGAATATGAAGAAAAGCTGAAGATTAAAGCCGATGAAATAACTCAAAAGGAGAATGATATCAAGGAAATCAAGAAAGCAATTGATTCTTCAGAATATAATGAAGAGAATTACAGAAATATGATATTCCTGATTGATAGATTAAATGATAAGTTCAATGGATACTCTAAAGAGATTGCTGTAAATGACAACAACTTAAAGATCTATGAAACTACAGTGGAAACCATTGAAAAGACCATTGAAGCAAATAGAAAAAATAAAGAGGAATACATTGCTGTTAAGGAATACTATGGATTGCTTGAAGATTTAAGAACTTTATACAGCAAAGATGGCATTCAAAAGGATTTAAGAAGCCAGTCCAGACCATTGATTCAGAAGTATACAAGAGAATTCTTTGAGAAGTTCAACTTCAACTATTCTGACTTGATATTGGATGATGAGTACAATATTTCAATATATGGACCTGAAGGGGAATCCAATATAGAAATGGTTAGTGGTGGAGAGAAAATAGCTATCGCTCTTGCATTAAGGTTAGGTATTACACAGGCAATGTCTAAGGGAAATATTGAGACAATTCTTTTGGATGAGCCTACCATTCACTTAGACACTGTCCGTAAACAGAATTTAATAAATGTTTTACGCAGCATGTCTGTAATTCCTCAAATGTTGATAGTCACTCATGATGATGAATTGGAGAATGCTGCAGACACTCTTATTCGAGTTGAAAAAGAAGATGGTATTTCCACAGTTAAAATAAACAGTTAATTCTGTTTAATATTTAAAAATAGTTTAGATAAGTAATTTAATTATTTACTTATCTCATTTTATTTTTTATTTTATTTTCAATTATTTTCTTATTTTATTTTCTTATTTTATTTTTTTTATTTTCAATTATTTTATTTTAAAAAAAAGACTTTTTTTACAAATTTAAAAAAGAAGGAAAATGATTTAATTAAAAATCATCACAGAATTCATCATAATCTCCACTTACAATGGATCTTATGTCGTCGACAATGCAGTTTGCATTCCATCCAACAACTGCTTTTGCTTTTTTCTCAAGCTCTTCAGGAACTATCTCCATACCATAAGGGCGTACTAATAGTATAGGAATGTCAAATTCCTCTGCTTTTTCAATTAAAATGTCAATATGCATTTGATTATAATTGTAAATTCCAGATAAAACAACAATAACATCTACTTTTTCAAAGAAGCTTTCTCCAAAAGGAGCGTAATCCCTTGCCATTGATTCAGTCCATAGGAAGTCTGGTTTAGAGTATAACTTCTCTGTAAATTGCCCATATTCATTTTCTTTATCAATTCCACGTGTAATAATAAGATTATAGATTTTATTGTCTTGTTCTTCTTCAAACATTTTATCCTTCCTTTTTAATTTTCATTAAGTTAATGTTTATATTTTATATTGTTTTCTTAATATTAAAAATTTTATATAACAATTTAGAAAATATTTTTTCAAAATGAATAATTGATTAAGAATCATCATAATATTGTTAATTGAGTAAAGTTAATTTGAAAAATAGGAAATAGGATAAGATGATAAAAATGAATTAAATCGAAAAATAGTTAAAAAGAAAGATAAAAATTAAGCATTTTTAGTTTTTTTATATGGGATAATAATTTTTTTTAAAAATAACTTAATTTTTATTCTTTAACTTAGTTAGAGTCTTACCTTAAAGGTTATCTTCAATTTATTTTTTATAATTCATTTTATATAAATGTAATGTTTATTTAATGAACATTTATCTATTCATTTGGATATTTAGAAACAAATATTAATTATTATTATAATTAAGGCAATATTTTTAAGTTAAATAAAGTTTAAATAACTTTAATACAATTTAAAAAAATTTTATTACTCAATTTGATTTTAGAAATCAATAAATTATATTTTATTAAAAAAGCTAAAAAAGTTAAAAAAAAGTTAAAAAAAGGATTTTTAAAATTAAAATGATTCTTCATATATTCTCATCAGGAAATGAGCAAGAGAAACGATATCCATACGGTTGTGCTCTATTATAGGGATTAAAGGGCCAATATTCTTGGTTGTTAGATATGTTCTATAGTAATCTGGAATATAAGCTCCAGGTACATCATCCTCCCGTTTAATGCCGAATAAATGCTCTTCAATAGTGGTTAATTTGCAATTTGGGAGCTTGTCTTTCCATAAATTCCTTGCAGGATACATTAAGTCAAAGTGAGTTTGATCAAGATTGCAATTCATCCTATATAATCTGGCTCTGTTTTTAATGAAAGGAATATCAAAATTCGCTCCATTATATGTTACATGAACACTTGCTTCATCAATATGTGAAAGATAGCTTTCAATAAGTGCAGGTTCCTCTTCCTTTTTTCTAAGCAAATACTGGTTGGATTCAATGTAATTTCCTTTTATCTCAGCAACTCCAAGTAGAATGATTGCTGCATTTGACAATCCAAGAGTTTCAATATCCATGAACTTGAGATTGAATGGATCAAGAGAACTTAAAGCCTTTAAGGTGCTGTTTCTGGAATTAGGATATTTATTCAAGCTTTTCAATAGATTGAATTCCTTGATAAAACAGTCCTTTTCTATTTTTTCAATCATTTTTTCTGCATTTCTTGCATAAGTAGGATGATTCAGCAAATCGTAAAATGTATTGTATCCTTTTTCCTTAAGTTTCATTTCTGTTTGAAACCCTATTCCAGGCATTAGCTTTAAGTTTGAAGCTAAATGTTCCTTAATGGATTTATTTTTATCCTCTAGAGAGAAGTCTATTTTTTCCCTTCTTGTAATCTTTAATGTCTCTCCGTAGACATTTTCAATGACTTTGCTTCCTTCAATATCCAAGAAATCCCAATCCTTGTATTTATGCATCAATCCAAATTTAAGATTGTTAAAATAAGTGAGGGAGTCTAATCTGCCTCTTTCATAAGCTTCTTTAGAAGGATTTGCAGAAGACAATGAATTTGATAGTATTTTCTCTAGATATGCTTCATGATCTTCTCTACGTGATGTCATAATATCTTTAGAAATTTATATGGAATGTAATGTAGGTATACGGCAATTCACAGCAAGGAACAACATCTCTTGAATTAATAACGACTTTTCCAAACTTATCCAAGTATGATTCAATCTCTTCTCTCACTGCCTTAACCTTGTTTGGATCATGAACCCTTACATTTCCTAAGAAACTTGTTCCCTTTGATGTTTTCATGACTGAAAGCCCATCCATCCTGTAAGGCAGTTCATGCTTTTCAAGGATATTATTGATGTCTGTATTGATTTGCTCTTTTATTTCATTTTTATTTTCATCAGTGATTTCCATAATATCACCTTTTCAACATATTTATTATTTATTTTTCATGATAAAAATATTATTTATTTCAATTTTTAATGTTTCAATTCAAGCAAGAATTCATTAGCTTCTTCATGTCCAGAATCAATAGAAATTGCTTTTTTCACAAAAGATAAGGCCCCTAACTTATCATCTTGTTCATAAAGTATTTTTCCAATGAGATAATAGGCATCTGCACTATCTTTCTTGATGATAATATTTGTAAGTATCTCTTTAGCAATGCTGTAATTTCCCTTATTGAATTCCTCTAATGCATCATTATAAGCTTCATCTAGTGGATCTGCCTCTTCATTATTATCAGTTTCCACAACTTCTCCTTCAATTGATTCATTAGAATAATCATTTTGAGTATTTCCTTTATCTTTTTGGTTATAGTATGTTTCATTATAGGATATGTTATCTTCCAAATCCTGATTTTCCAATGCAGATAATTCCTCTGGAGATAGCTTATTCATCTCTTCCCACATATAATCCAAAATGAATTCAGTAGCTTTCTTATGCAATGGCTTGTTATCATTTCCACATTTAGGGGAGTAGATACATGAAGGGCAACCGTTTTCACATTCACATGTCTTAAGCAGATTCCTTGTGGAATTGGTTAATTTGCTGAATACATCAATTGCCTTTTCACAAATTCCAATTCCTCCTTCATATGCATCATAAATGAAAATGGAAGCTTCTTGAGTGTCTTCGTGATAATTGGTTGAAAGCCCGCCAATATCAAACCTATCACACATCACATGAAGTGGGAATAATCCTATTAAAGCATGTTCTGCACCGTGAAGACCTCCTGCAAAGACTTCACTTTCATTTTTAAACCTCTCTTCCAATGTCTCCTTGACGCTATCTGGAATTGTAAACCATAATCCTTTAGTCTTGAATTTCAAAGGAGGCAAGTCGAGAATGTATGTTCCTATTGTCTTTGAAAACTCCATTCTTTTGTATTTGTAATAGTCTTCCTCTACTTCAAGCTCTCCATAATGAACTGTAAAGTCTCCGATTTTAACTTTTTTGATCTTCTTAATGATTTTTGTTTCTGTTCTCTTAAGTGCAATTGTATGAGCATTCACATCCCTTTTAATCACATCTATAATGTGGGTGTTGAAGTCGACATCAGTTACAATGTAAGTTTGACCCTTGTTGATTAAAATAGCTCCTTCATGAGCTTCCCTATACATTTGAGACCTTTCTATCTTTTCAATCAATTGATTGCCATTCATTACATTGAATATTTCATTTGAAATCTGATCAAGTGAAAATTCAAATGCTGGATTATCATCATATGGATAAATGTAAAGCCCTGCGCTCTTTCTCAAGTCCCTGTTCTGAACGATATTGTTTATGAATTCCTCATCTACACCAAATACCTCTTCTATCTCTTCAGGTGCAATAGGCAATTCATTTGCAGCGCAGATGATATGATTGTTCAATAATTTCTCATTATTCAAGTCGATTACAACATTTTCATGAGGCTTGTCAAAGAAGAATTCTGGGTTTTTCATAAAGTACTGGTCTAATTGGTTTTCAAAAGCAACTAAAATAACAAGGGATTTCTGATTTCCTCTACCTGATCTTCCTCCTTGTTGCCAGGTTGAAATCATTGAGCCTGGGAACCCTGAAATGATTACAGCATCCAAACTGCCTACATCAATACCTAATTCAAGCGCATTTGTAGAAGTGACTCCCAAGTATTTTCTTGATTTAAGGCCGTCTTCTATTTCTCTTCTATCTTCAGCCAAATAACCTGCCCTATAAGCTGAAATCCTATCCACATACCTCTTTTTAGTATGCTCCATATCCCTTTTTGTCCATAATGCAATCAATTCTGCAATCTTTCTGCTTGATGTGAAGCATAATGTTTGTATGTCTTTAAGTAGCAAATAAAGGAAAATCCTTTCAGTTTCCTGGTGAATAGATAGATTTTCATCATCAGAATGAACTGGCAATTTCTTATATGGGTTATATAGGATAAAGTCCTTTTCACCGCTTGGAGAGCTATCCTCATCAATCAATTCAAATTCCTCTCCAGTTAGCTTTTCTGCAAGTTCCAAAGGATTTGCAAGTGTTGCTGAAGACAATATGAATTTAGGATTGGAACCATAGAAATTAGCGATTCTCTTCAACCTTCTGATTAGGAATGCAACGTTTGAACCGAATATTCCTTTATAATAATGAGCTTCATCAATAACAATATACTTTAAATTTGAATAGAAGCGTTCCCATTGGTGATGCCATTGCAAGATCAAATGGATTTGGTATGGATTTGTAAGGATAACCCTTGATTCCTGTCTTATCTTATACCTTTTAGCCTTTGGAGTGTCTCCATCGTAAGGATTTGGATTAATGTCAAGGTCTAGTTTCTCATCAAATTTCCTTAAAACCTTCAATTGATCATAAGACAATGCCTTTGCAGGATAAATGTATAATGCACAAGCATCATTATCCTTAATGAGCTCTTCCAATACAGGCAAGTTAAAGGATAATGTCTTTCCGCTTGCAGTTGGTGTTGTAATGATTATGTTCTTGTCTTCTCTGGACTTTTCAATAGCTAAAGCTTGGTGTTTGTATAGCTTTATTTCCTTTTCATCAAGGTAGTCCAATATCTTTTTCTCTAATTTGTCTACCTTTTTATAGCTAGCTTCTTTTGCTGGAATGGTCTCGACATGCTCGATTTTTTTCCTAAAACGAATATCGTTTTTGAACTTGTCGATGTTCTCCATCTCATCTTTGTCTTTAGCTACATTTGTCATGATAATCATTAAATAATTAAGTAATTAAAGAGTAATAAATTTTATAATATATATTTGTAAAGCGAATTTAATAAAACTTATCATATATTTCTTTTTGAATTAAATAAAACTTTTCCTATTAGTTTTCATTTGCTCTATGTTTATTTACTTAAATACAAAAATTAAAATATTTCATAAATTAATATAAGTATAGATATGACTATGGATATGGATATAGATTAGAACTATATATAAAGATTTTAATAAAATGTAAGAGGGGTAAATTTGATAGATTATAAAGAGTTTGAAGAAATCGTTGTAAATGTTTTAGAAAGGGATATTTCTTCAAATGAAGACCAAAAATTAGCTATTTCATCACCTAAAGATCAATCATTATTCATTGTTGCAGGACCCGGATCAGGTAAAACAACAGTGATGGTGCTAAAGATATTGAAGTTTATTTTTGTAGATGATGTTTCACCTAATGAGATAATGGCAACCACTTTCACAAGAAAGGCTGCAAGTGAACTCTTATCACGTATTCTTAGCTGGGGAGACAAGATAAAGTCTAAGCTCATTGCCAATTATATGGATAAGATGTTCAGCGGTGAAATCACTGATGATTCCATAATAAAGGAAATCAATAGAATTGATTTCAATCAAATCAATATAGGGACAATAGACAGTATCGCAGATGAATTATTGCGTATTCATCGTCAAGCGGGAACAAGCCAACCTATTTTAATAGAGGATTTTGTTGCTAATTCCGTTATGATAAATGAATGCCTTTTAAAGGAAGACAGATATAAACATGACTCATTGCAGGAGTATTTGGCAGAGATAACAGGTAAGCAATCCAATACAGAACAAAAGCCAAAAGTAAAGAATCTGACAATGATGGCAAGCATATTGATTGAAATCAAGGAACACATCTACTACAATATGGTGGATATCAATAAAATCTTAAGCAATATTCAAGCTACAGAATTAGGTAAGCAATTGGCCTTAAAGTTAATTTTAGAATATGCAGAAATACTTAAAAGCCAAAATATCTATGATTTTGCAATGCTTGAAACTGAATTCTTAAGAAGATTGAATTCAGATAGCTTGAATGTGTTCTTGAATGACATTAAGATCATTTTAGTGGACGAATATCAGGATACAAACCTATTGCAAGAGAGCATTTACTTTAAAATCGCTGAATCTGCCATTGAAAATGGTGGAAACATAACAGTAGTAGGTGATGATGACCAATCTTTATACAGGTTTAGAGGAGCTAGTGTAGATCTATTCACTAATTTCATTGAAAGAATCGCTACAATTGGAATTGAAGCAAAGGAAGTTAACCTAAAAACCAATTACAGATCCACTGAAAACATCATTGACTTATGCAATGACTTTGTTGAATTGGATGATGAATACCAATCTGCACGTGTTAAGGAAAAGCCAAAGATTGAAGTTCCAAGCTTTAATGAGGATGATACAAATCAAGTGCCTATTTTAGGAATGTTCAGAAACAATGAACAGCTTCTTGCAACTGATTTGGCCAAATTCATTGATGAATTGAATAGGAATGGAATAGTTAAACGTAAGATTAAAAGGGTTTTAACTAAAGAGGATAATAAAAAGTTTAATTCAGACAATAAGACAACCTTAATCAATTATAGGGATAAAGGATTTGACTTGGCAGAAGGGGAAGATGAGATAGTGATAGAGCTTGGAGATGATGGTTCTGCTGAAGACATTGCATTCTTAACTTTCTCCCCTAAGGAGTTAACTGCTACTGGAAGCCGTACATTTAATTTTACATTAAAAAAGCAATTGGGAAGATTAAGGCATCCTATTGAAGTGTTTAACCCAAGAGGCCAAGACTTACAGAATATTGATTGTGTAGCTGTCTTTTGCGGATTGATGTTGGAATGCATAGATCCTAATTCAAAATACCAAAGGACTAATGATAAATTGCCTAATTCTGCAAGCTTGAATATGAAAGCTTGGCGTAGAAAGGCTATTTCCTATATGAATGATGTCAATCCAGAGCCACATTCACCTGTTTCATTGGAGAAATTCGTAACTCATTGGCAAATAAGGCATCCATTCTCATCTGATGAGTCAAGTGACATGAAATGGCCTACAAAGGCTAATCTGATGGAATTGGCATATAAATTGGTCAGTTGGATACCTGAATTCCAGGAAGATGATGAAGGTGTAGTTTATCTTAAGGCAATTACACAAACAATTACACAAACAAGTTTCTTCAATAAGTATTCCGCTAACATAGATTTCTCTTCACCTGAAGCAGAAAAGGAATCAATCAACGAGGCATTATTAAACATTTTCGTGCCAATAGCTAGTGGTGGGGTACAGATTGATGAGAATCTCTTTGAGGTCATCCCTTCAAATAGATTCAATATCATGTCTATACATCAGGCAAAGGGATTGGAGTTCCCTCTTGTCATTGTTGATGTGGGATCAAGATTTAAGAAGAACCTGGCAAAAGACGCTAATTTAAGATTCCCTAAGAATGCAGATTCTTCTTCCATTATTCAGGACAGGATTAGAAAATACAGTTCTTTGTACAGTAAGGATAGGGATTCTAAAGACATGGCATTTGATGATTTGACAAGATTGTATTTTGTTGCATTCTCAAGAGCTAAAGATGTTTTGCTATTAGTTGGATTAAATCCAAACATTGATGGATATAAACAAAATGAAAAACAAATGAAAATACCTAATGTTGCATTAGGTTGGAATAGGGATGAAGAATTTATAGGTTTTGACAATATATTTTTAATTTAATTAATCGTTCTTTTAAGTAAATTATATGAAACTTTATATGAAATTATTTGATATTTATTAAAAAAGCATTATAGATGAAATAAAATATTTAAATTTATTAGATTGGTGTAAAAATGAAATTATCAACTAGATCTAGGGAATATATCATACCGGAATATAGCTTAACTGGTGATTTATTATCATTTTTAACTTGCAATTTACAATATCGTTACCAAAACAAGGGAAATCTACCTCCTTCAATGCCTGTCCAATTGTGGTTTGGTGAATTCATTCATGGTGCATTGGAAGAGGCATTTCTAAAATGGAAAAAGTATTCAAATACAGATCAATTAGCATTTCCTTGGGACTGGGAAGAGGAAATAAAGCCAATTGAGGACCTAATTACTGGCAGATTAAAGGTTAAAGGATTAAATCCACCATATGAATATGTAAACAATTATGGTCCAAAAGATAATATATACAGTGCAAGATTAGAGCGTTCCATTAACCTCTGGGGACCTCATCTATTCCCTTTGATTGAAGATACAGAAGTACTGATAAAAGGATTAAGGCCTATGAATGATGAAAATGGCCGGTCTGATTACTATTCAATAAATGGTGTTGTTGATGTATTAAGTTCAAAAATGGTTGATAAGTTTTATCAAAAGACCAATAATAATCCATTTCAACAGACTTTAGATGATTATTTCAATCTTTCTCAAACTAACAGCATTATAAGTTACTTGTACAATAATGATGAGTTCAAGAAACTATTGGATGATGAATTGAATGAATATGAAATAATCATTGATTATAAGGGTATGAGAAGGCCAAGTGCGCCATCAAAAGAAGAATTAATGGAAATCCAATCATTAATGGAAAGTGGAGCGCTTTTTGATTCAGAGGAATATGAAAAGTATAAGGTATGGATTCAGCATGAATGGCAGATTTTAACTTATGCTTGGCTTAGGAAAAATCAGGAAAACTCCGATAAGCCAATTGTAGGGATTATTTTTTACTTGAATGAATTGGTTCCATCAAATGATGACTTAAAGGCAATAAAAGAGGACTTATTGAATGATCAAACTGATATCTCCTTAAATCAAATTCTTGTTGATGATTGGGAAAGATTAAGAAATTGGAATGAAGATTCAGAAATAGCTATTCATAGAGACTTGTCAGATAAGTTTAAGATGGACAGATCCATTAGAATAATCAATGTAGAAGAGGAATTGATAGATAATTCCCTATATCAATTCGATAATGTTGTAAATGATATAGAATCATCTTTAATTAAGGAAATGAATGGATGCAAAATCAAGGATGCTTGGAAAGCTGAAGCAGAGGATAGGACATGCAGTGCATGTGACTTTAGAACATTCTGCAATAAGAAAAAAGGTCAAGAATCAGAAAATAAGCAAGTGTTTACAATTCCTTAAAATAATAAAATAACTGTTTTTAATGAGTAAAAATTTAAAAATAGTAAAAATAGAAAAGAAGTTTTAGTTATGGATTTCATAACTAAATTATTTAAATTATATATTTTCAAATGCTTCTAATAATGGTTTAAGACTATCGCAAGGTAAACCTATGATGATTTCCTCATCTTCGATTCCTGCATAACCTCTTGAACCGTTACATGCTAAAGTAGTATTAACCTTATTGGTTACATAAGGGCCACTTACAGCATCTGCACATAATGATTGAATTCCTGCACAGCTGGATTCAACTTTACCACCATTATTGTAAACAATTCCTTGTGCAATGTACATACCAAATTTAGGAAGTGTGATTACAACAACAACATCAGGGATAAAATCAGCTTTTTCTAAAGGTGCATAGATGATTCCTAAGCTTAATTCATCTTTTCTTGGAATGTTGTCTATAACAGATTTAGCGGTTTCAACACTATCGAATCTTCCTAACTTATAATAGAATTCTCCAGAAGCAATTTTAGGTGGAAGCGGTTCTAATCCCATAGCACTTGATCCACCTTTACATTTTTGTTCTTCTGCAGTTGCATAGAATACAGCTCCATCAGCTGCTTTGGTAATCATTTCACAGTGCCTAAGGTTTTCTTCTATTTTTTCAACACCTTCTGGAATTTCACTTTCATCTTTGAAAAACTTGATGGCTACTGGAAGTCTAGTTAAGTTAAGTTTCTCTTTTAAAACTTCTGCAGTTTTTTCATTATCTTCCTTTTTATAATCCATATTATCACCGATTAATTATTCATAATGAATTTAATTAATTATTTCTAAATTATAATATATTAAAGTTATGAATTATTATTCATTATGAATTTGTTTTATAGATTTTTTAATTATCTTTTGAAAATTTTTGTATTTTTTTATATAATTTTTATTTAAATTCTACAATAAGTTTATATGATTTAAAAGTTAAAATTATATTTGTTTATAGTTTTAATAAACAAGAATATTTATTAAATTAATTTATTGATAATTTGGGCTTAAATTAATTTTTATTGTATTTATTTTATTTATTTAATTTAGGGAAGCAATATAATGAGTGAATTAAAGATTATTTCATGGAATGTAAACGGTATTAGGACTCGTATAAAAAATAAGGATGTTAATCCAGTTTTAGAAAAAGAAGCTGATATCATATTATTCCAAGAAACAAAAACAGCCTATGAAAAGATGGATAAGAAATTTTTGGATAAATGCGGTTATGAATCTTATTTCTTAAAAGGAGAAAGTGCTAGAACCGGCGGATTAGCTACATTTACTAAAGAAAAACCTTGTATAGTAAGAAGATTCTTCAAGGAATCTGCTGATGCATTGGGTAGAGCATCTATCTTAAATTATGAAAATTTCACTTTAATTCATGTTTATGCTCCTGTAGGAACTGGAACTAAAGCTAAATTAAATGAAAAGCTTGATTACCTTAATAACCTATTATCTTTTGCAGATTTGGCTAAGGATAAGGATGTAATCATTGCTGGTGACTTTAATATTGCTCATAAGGAAGCGGATATTTCCGATTTAGATACTAAAGTCACATTCACTGAAGAAGAAAGAGAAGTTTTAGATAAGTTAGAGTCCTTAGGTTTTGTAGATGCTTTCAGATTATCCAACAAGGAAGAGAAGCAATTCACTTCCTGGAAAAATCAAGAAGCTCGTGAAATGAATGAAGGTGCACGTTTAGATTATTTCTTTGTTTCTAAATCATTAGCAGACAAGGTTAAATCATGCACAATTTTAGATGAAATTGATAGTTCTAAACATGCTCCAATTGAGTTGATTTTAGATCTTTAATTTTATTTTAATTTTTAATTTACTCTTTTATTTTATCTTTCATTCTTTCAATTTTTCTTTTTTTAATTCATTATTCTTTTTATTGTTCTTATTTTTTTACAATATTTATTTTCTGCTGTTTTAATTTTCGATTTGTTTAATTTATTTAAGTTTATTTCAAAATATACTAACTTTTATTAATTAGAATATACATAGATAATTACATATAATAGATTACTATCTATAATTTACTAATATTATATAAAAAAATATATGTGAAACCATGAAAGCGGCTGTTATAGGTTTAGGTGTAGAAGGCAAAAAGGCATTAAACTCCTTATTGAAACATGATTGGGAAGTCTATGCTACAGATTTGAATGTGAACATTAGTCTGGATGATTTGCCTATATCCCTTGCTGGTGTTGACATATCTCCTCAAAAGGATAAGATTAGCTTCATTAAAGATAATTTATCCATTGATTTGGGATTCAACAATCAGGAAGAAATAGACCAATGTGATGCAGTTGTTTTAAGCCCAAGCATATGGGGAAGCAAGATATCAGAACATTACAAAAACTCCCATAAATTGCTTTGTGACGTTAAGACAAAACACAAAGACCTTTTCAGCATTGGTGTAACAGGAACCAATGGAAAGACCACTACAGTAACCATGATTAAGGAAATCCTTGAAAATGCAGGGAAAAAAGTCTTGGTTGGAGGAAATGCAGGTGGTGGATTTGAAGGTTACTATGACCTCATCTTAGAAGCAGAGAATGGAGATTATGATGTCTTGCTTGTTGAAGTCTGCGATATGACAGTTGGTTTCTGCAGCTATTGTTTCGACTTTGACTTGATTGCTCTTACAAATATGGGCAATGATCATATGAATGTTCATGGTTCAATGGAAGGATATAGAGAGTCACTTAAAGGATTTTTCAAAGGTAAAACCATCTTTATTAATCAAAATCAGGAATATGGTGAAGAATTTAAGGAAGTGGCTGAATCAACAATTTTATGTCATGAAACAGACTATGATTTAAACTTATTCGGAAAGTTTAACAAATTGAATGCAGGTCTTAGTGAAGCCATAGCAAATTATATTGACAAAAACGTTTTTGAAATTGATAAGAGCATAATCAAGGATAGCTTGGAGAATTTCAAGCCTGTAAAAGGCCGTTTAGAAGTATTAAAATTAAATGATTGCGAGATATACATTGGAAAATCTGACAATTCCGATGCTATTAAGCCAATATTGGAGGAAGTGGATTTCTCAGCTATCTTTGTAGGAACTCCAAGACATAATGAAAATCACAGATTTGACATACTGAATGAAGTAGTAAATGCCAACCCAGAAGCTATAATTCTCTTTCCGGGATTGGAGGATACATTAGATCAAGCTAAATATAGATTAAATTCTCTTGATTATAAGGGAAGAATTGAAATAGCTAATAATCTTGATGAAATAATTGCATTCGTTGCAGAGTTTTCACATGAAAAGGCTATTTTGATTGGAGGAAATGGACAGGAAAACATAATAAAAATACAGGACAGATTAAAGCAAATTTGTGATTCCTGTAATTCTAGGGAAAATAAGTTAATGTTTGAATAAAGAAGAGATTCTAAAAAACAATAATCAATCAAAAATCATAATCATTTATAATTAATTTAAGATTTAAATAAAGGAAGTGTAAGTATTAGCTCAAGAAGTTTAGCACAAAGAAATTCATTTAAAATATTTGTTGCATTGCTTGCAATAATTATTGTTCTAATACCTGTCTCACTTGCAACTACAACCACTCATCATCAGAATATGAGTGAAATAGCAAAATATGATAACGGTAGCACTGTATTTGCAGGAGATAACGTAATAGATAAAAACAAGATAAACAAATATCCTATCGTTTCCAATTTAGGTGCTTTATTTACCCAAATAGGAGATGGGGAAATTGCAGATGCCTTTTTCTCAATTGCCACAGGGGCAGTTCCAACACCATCATCTGAATTGCTTTTTGGAAATGTAAGTTCAGATGGTATAGTGGATGAGTTTGAAGGACCTGGATATGTGGTTGTAGATAACGACAAGATTACTGTAAATCCTCCTGGAGACTTTGTTTGGGGATATAACAGCCCATATATACAAGCAAAAATTGTTCCAAGTGGTATAGACATCATAAACAATAAAACCAATGAAACTATAGGTCATATCGACCCTAAAACCATGACTAATGACACAATCCCTGGGGATAGGGTAAATGTGGAAACCTTAAAGTATTGGTACAATCATTACGGTCAAGGTTCCAAATACAATTTAGATTTCTGTATCAATGGAATTAATGATAACAGGTCTTATATCACTCCAGATATGTTAAGGGAAAAGTTCCCTGAAGCTTATGAATACTCTGTCAAGTATCCTGGAGGTTCTCCAGTAGTTGTTTATGGTGAAAACTATACTGAAACCAAAGTGGCAAGCACATACACTTATTTGGATTCTCACCCACAATACAATGATGCAAACAGGGAATTCAATGCAAAACAATTTGTAAAAGCATGGAACGGAACCATTATCCCATCAAATGCATATGGATGTGGAAGAGAAGGTGTTGGATTCAGTTCAGTACCGGAAAGTGAAGCTGAATCAGGAATGGCTACTCATGGAGTATGTCCTCCAGCAAGATCATTGAGAAATGCTGTTTTATCTTTAGGTTTCAGCTTGCCAATTGGTATGGATTCAGGACGTGATGCAGTGCTTTACGGTTTCAGTCCTTCAACTGGAATCAAGATCAATAACACATTATCTTATCCAATTAAAATCAAAATGTGGACTGAAGGTTCCGGTGCTGGAATGAGAATCTATACTGACGTTTATGAAATGATTCCTAATAGTTATATTGCAAATCAAACTAATAGCACAAATTCTAGTAACAGCACAAACAATTAAAATTTATTGATTAATTTTTTATTAAATTAAATTAAATTCATGAAATGAAAATTATTAATTAAGGTAATATTATGCTTACAGTCTCAGCAGTAATAACTGCAGCTGGAAAAAATTCTAGAATGAGAAAAGATCAGGAAAACTTGAATATTCCCCTACAAAATAAACTTACACTTCCATTAAAAAACGGGAAATATTCAAGTACAATCATTGAAACTACAATTCATAATGTATTGAATACTGAAAATATCGATGAATGTATCGTAGTTCTTGGTCATTACTGTGACGAAATATTGCCTTTCATTAATAATATTAATGATGATAGATTGAAAGTTATTAAAAATGATCCAATAATGGTAGGTCTTTCTGTTTCTTTATTAAATGGTCTTCAAAATATTAATTCAGACATTGCTTTATGTGTAACTGGGGACCAGCCTACAGTCAGTACGGAAACTTTTAATAATATTTTAAACACTCTTTTTAACTCAGACAATCCTAGAAAGACCATTTCCATTCTTAGAAGGCGAAAGACAGGAAAATTAGATACAGCTGAAGGATTAGGAATGCCTTTTGCTGCCGATAGAATGGAACTCATAAAATATCTAAAGGATAAAGATGATAATTTGAATCCTATTTTAAGAGAGATATTTGCTGATGGATTTGATTTTTATGGAGTTAAGGAGAATCATCCAAATGAATTAATTAACATTAATCATTACAGTGAATACGAAAGTATTTTATAAAATTTTATACTTATTATATAATATACATTAAGGTGAAAATATGTCTTTTGAAAAAGAAATTAAATTAGTTGAAGAACTCTGTATGACTCCAGGTATTTCTGGACATGAAGAAAAGATTGCAGAGATTATTAAAAGAGAATTAAAAGATGTAGCTGATGATATTGAAACAGATTTAATGGGTAATGTAATAGCTACTAAAAAAGGTTCTTCCAAAAAAGGACCTAAAGTAATGCTTGCAGCTCATATGGATGAAATTGGTTTAATGGTAAGGTATATTGATGATAACGGTTACATAAAATTCTCAACAATTGGTGGTATAAATGACCAAATGCTAATGAATCAAACTGTAACAATCCACTCTAAAAATGGTGATTTTACTGGTGTAATCGGTTCAAAACCACCTCACGTCACTAAACCAGAAGAACGTAAGAAAGTTGTTCCTTGCGATGAAATGTTCATTGATATCGGTGCAAAGGATAAGGAACAGGCTGAAGAAATGGTTTCCATTGGAGATGCAATTACATTCAAATCCTGGTTTGAAGCATTCCCTAATGACTTGGTGATGTGTAAAGCATTGGATAACCGTCTCGGATGTTATGTAATGATGGAAGTTTTAAAAAGAGTAGACTCCAAAGCAACCGTTTATGGTGTTGGAACAACCCAAGAAGAAGTGGGATTGAAAGGAGCTAAAGTAACTTCCTATAAGATAAACCCTGATATGGCATTTGCACTTGATGTAACCTTATCCGGTGACCACCCTGGAATCAAGCCTGAAGAAGCTCCTGTAGTCATTGGAAAAGGACCAGCTGTAATTATGATCGATGCAAGCGGAAGAGGAATCATCACTCCTAAAATCATTAAAGACCTTTTGATTGGAACTGGAGAAAAAGAAGATATTCCATTCCAACTTGAAGTAAGTGATGGTGGTACTACTGACGGTTCAGCTATTCACCTTACAAGAGAAGGTATTCCAACTGGTGTATTGTCTGTTCCAACAAGATACATCCACACAACTGTTAGTGTAGCAAGCATGGAAGACGTTGAAAACACTATCAAATTGATTGTAGCTGCTATAAACAGTTTAGAATAGATCAGATTTTTTAAAATTAAATCTTTAGAATAATTAAATTTCCAAATTTTAATTATTTTATCTTTTTTTTATTGTTTTCTTATTTTATTTTTTTATTTTTAATAATTCATGATTTTAATAAACAAGCAATTTTTTATAATTTAATTGATACTATGCATATTAAAAAATGTGAAGATGAGGATATAGCTTTAACTGCTGAATTCTATGATGATATTGTACAGTACTTAGATAATCATATAAATTATCCTCGATGGATTTATAAGGTTTATCCTTCTGAAGATAGTGTAAAGGCTATGGTGGAAGAGGAATCACAATATATTTGCATTTTAAATGGAAAGATTTGAATACATACATAAAAAGTCTTGTGTCTAGAGGAATCAATATGCCAGATGCTATAAGTGAACCAATGGGATGTTATTGTTTAGATCTAATGTGGAACAAAGAATCTGGTGGAGATGCACTATCGAAAGATGGTAGAAAAATTGAATTTAAAGCGTCAAGTAATTTTGAAGGGGATTTAAGTAGTTTTGGACCTTCATGTGAATTTGATGATTTAGTATTTCTAAGATTTAACCTTGATACAAATATGTTATACATATATGATACAGGCGTTAATTCT
>NZ_CALDKF010000078.1 GCF_937898925.1 uncultured Methanobrevibacter sp. | reverse complement strand
ATGCCCATTTTATCGGTTTCGTAATATTTTACTTGATGAATATATTTTTCCATAACTTTCTCCAATCTGCCAAACGACTTCAGCCATTCGGCTTTTTCTACCTATCGTACTATTTTAGCACAAATTCTTCAAAAATAAAATACGTTTTTTTTGCTTTTAGTTTCGTTTTTTTACTATTTTTTGTTCTTATTTTTTTCAAGAGAACTTATTGAAAATTCTATGGTAACCATTTAGTAACCATTTAGTAACTCTTTTGTATACTGTCCGTATAGCAGAACAAGTCATCTGAAATACGGTTTAAAAAAAGTTATAAATCATAAAGACAAAACTATAATTATTAATTGTTAGGAGACATATGTATGGACGCGGGTAAAAAGAATTTATTGCAATTTTTGAGTAATCGCCAACAGCTATCAATTCCTATCTATCAAAGGAAATACAGCTGGACAGAAAAAGAGTGTGATCAATTATTTGAAGATATTAAAAGAGTGGCACAGTCCTCTCAAGAGGAAAACCACTTCATCGGTTCCATAACCTATATGAACCCAGAAGGACATATTGTGATGGACATTGACAAACTTATGATAATTGACGGACAGCAAAGGATAACCACAATCTCATTATTGATTTCAGCATTAAGTAATTACTTATTTGAAAATCCTGTTGAAAACATCAACCCTAAAAAGCTGATAAACTATTACTTGATAAACGAGGACGAAATAGGAGAACTCAAGTACAAACTTATTTTGACAGATGAGGATAAGGCAACATTAATAAAGATTATCAACAATTTAACTAAAGATGATAAAGTACCTTTCGCTGAAGAGGATTCCAAAAGAGTTAAGGAAAATTACGAATTCTTTAAAGGAAAAATGAACGAAGAGAATGCTGAGTTAATTTATAAGGGTCTTAGCAAATTGCTAATCATTTTTGTTGCATTGGAACACAACATAGACAATCCTCAACTAATTTTTGAAAGCCTGAACTCTACAGGATTGGAGCTAAGCCAAGCAGACTTAATCAGAAACTACATTCTTATGGGCTTGAAGCCTGAGGAACAGGAAGAGCTTTATTCAAATTATTGGAAAAGGATAGAGAAATTGTTTGAGGAATCAGGCAGTTGGCTTTTCGACAAATTCATTAGAGATTACTTAACTGTTAAAACTGATAAAGTGCCTACTTTCAGAAACATATACACTGACTTCAAAAAATATTCAAAGACATATGACAATGTGGAAAATCTTGTCAAAGACGTTTTCAAGTTTTCAAAATATTTCTCCTGCATAGCATTTGGAAAAGAAGAAAATGGGAAACTAAAAGAGGCTCTTGACAGCTTAAGCAGCATGGGCTATGACGTAACATATCCATTCATGCTGCACCTCTACAAGGATTATGCTACAGGACTGTTGGGTGAAGAGGAATTTATTGAGATGATAAGGTATACTGAAAGCTACTTGCTCAGAAGATTGATCTGCAGCATTCCAACCCCTTCACTAAACAAGACATTTGCCAAGATGTACAATGACATAGACAAGGACAACTATTCTGAGTCCTACCAAATAGAACTTCTATTGAAGGAGAACTACCAGAGAATGCCTACTGATGTGGAATTTGGCAGAAACTTTAGAGAAAGAGACATCTACAATCTAAGTGGTAGGAACAAGGAGTATATTTTTGACAAACTAGAGAATTGGGGTTATGATGAAAAACACTTTGTTGAGAATTATGAAATTGAACATATCATGCCTCAAAATCCTAACTTGTCTCAAGAATGGATAGAGGCATTAGGTCCAAATTATAAGGAAATACAGAAAACCTATCTTCACACCATTGGAAACTTGACACTTACGGGTGCTGGCTGCAACTCTAGATTAAGTGATAAATTTTTCCTAGAAAAGAGAGACATTGAAGATTGTGGATATAATGATACTATTTTCAGATTAAGTAAGAATTATTTAAGAGATTTGGACACTTGGAATGAAGAGGAAATTAATAAAAGAGCAGATAAACTTATTTCCAGAGCATGTGAGATTTGGCAATATCCAGAAGTGTCTCAGGAATCCATTGACAAATATCTTGGAAACGAATCTGAAGAAACTACAAAATTGGATGATTTTTGAATAAAATTATAAAATTCAATGAAAATTAGATTAATTTGAATTAATTTAATTTTCTCTTTTTTACTTTTTTTAATAGTTTGCAATTGCTCTTACATTTTCTTTATATATTTTAATAAAATATTTATAATTAGATTTATATAGTATTAAATATTATTATAAGTATACTTTTTTTAAGATAAAGAGTTAAACGTTTTTTTATAAGGTGATTTCATGTCAAATGTTGTTAATTATGGAGAATTTTCCTCAAATACAAATTTCATAGCTAAAGATATTAATAGCAAGGAATTTGATTTGAAAATTAACGATTATTTTGATATAGAATCCACCAATCGCTTTTTTATTCATAATAGGCGTTATTTGGGAAGCAAGTACAAATTATGCCCTTTTATAAATTGGGTTTATGAAAATAAATGTTATGATATTGATTCTGTTGCAGACATATTTGCTGGCACAGGCGTTGTTGCTCAAATGTTCAATTCTTTTGCGAAAAAAGTTATTGTAAATGACATATTATACTCAAATTATTTAATTTACCAGACATTTTTTTCAGATAAAAAAATTAATTATTCCAAGCTTGAAGATATAATTTTTGATTTTAATTCATTGCATATTACGGAAGACAACTATTTTTCAGAAAATTTTGGAAACTCCTTTTTCACTATGGAAAATGCTCGTAAAATTGGTTATATTAGAGAAGAAATAGATCATTTGAAAAACATTAATCCAAGAGAAAAGGCTATTTTAATAACTAGCTTAATTTATGCAACTGACAGAGTGGCTAATACTTGCGGACACTATGACGCTTATCGTAGAAAATTGGACACTACTCACGAATTAAACTTATTAATGCCTTGCTTAGAAGACAAATACAACAAAAACAATAAAATCTTCAAAGAAGACGCAAACCAATTAGTAAAAAAAATTAAACCAGACTTGGTTTATATTGACACACCTTACAATTCAAGACAATATGGTGACGCTTACCATTTGCTTGAGAACTTAGCTGAATGGAAAAAACCGGAAGTATTTGGTGTTGCTAAAAAAATGAAGGACAGGAAAAAGACAAAAAGTAAATATTGCACTGTTAAAGCCGCTGAAACTTTTGAAGATTTGATAAACAATATCAATTCAAAATTTATACTGGTTTCATATAATAATATGGCAGAAAAGGGGTCTGGCAGATCAAATGCAAAGATTAGCCAAGAGGAAATAGTTGAGATATTGTCTAATAAAGGGGATGTTGAGATATTTTCTTCTGATTACAAAGCATTCACTACTGGAAAATCAAATATTAATAATCATAAAGAATTACTGTATTTCTGTGAAGTTCGTGATTAAAATGAAATATATTAAATCCTGTTTAAATTACACTGGAGGAAAATATAGATTACTTAATCAGTTGCTTCCTCTTTTTCCTAAGAGAATAGATACTTTTGTAGATGTATTTTGTGGTGGAGCCAATGTTGCTTTGAATGTTGATTCGAATAGAACTATTTGCAATGACAGCAATAAACCTTTGATTTATTTATTCAATTTTATAAAAAACAATGATTTAGAATGTTTATTCGATTCCATTTTTTCCATAATTGAGACATATGGTTTATCTAAATCAGATAAATATGGTTATAATTATTATAATTGTGATTCAAGTAAAGGTTTGGGGAAATATAATAAACCTAAATATATGAAATTGAGGGATGATTTCAATTCAAATGAAACTTTAGATTATGATAAATGTTTATATTTTTATACATTAATTGTTTATGGATTCAATAATCAAATCAGATTCAATAAGAAAAATGAATTTAACAATACTGTCGGAAAAAGAGATTTCAATAGTAGAACACAAGAAAATTTAAGGAATTTTCATGAAGTTATTAACACTAAAGATATTCTTTTTTCAAACAAGGATTTTAATGAATTTGATGTAAGCGATTTAACTTCTAAAGATTTTTTATATGCTGATCCTCCGTATTTAATCACAACTGCTTCATATAACGAACAAAATGCTTGGACTCTTGAAGATGAGAGAAGCTTATTAAAATTCTTAGATAATCTAAATGAAAACAATGTGAACTTTGCTTTATCAAATGTTCTAGAAAGCAAAGGAAAGGAAAATAAATTATTGAAAAAGTGGGCAAATAATTATAATGTTAATTATTTGAATTTTGACTACAGCAATTCTAATTATCAGACAAAAAAAGGAAAATCTGTTGAAGTTTTAATATGTAATTATTGAGTGTGATATTGTGCCAAAAGTTTGGAGTATTAATACAACTGTCAGAAATCCTGAAAGGTTGCAAGGATTCTTAAGAGTGTTAGAGGAATTTGAAGGTGAAATTTTTGATGAAGAAACTCAGGCATTATTCCAAAAAGCATTAGTTAGGAATAAATTATATAAACCTCTTGGAATTCCTGAAGAATTAGTTATGGAATATGAAAATCCTGAGCCTTTTGATGATTTTGATACTGAAAGGATATTTTCATTAGTTAATGATCCTGCATTTAGAGGACGTACTTCTGTCTCAAGATGTAATCAAATGGGTTTGTCCATAGCTTTAAAATCAGAAGGTCCAGTAGTTATTACAAATTTAGGAAAAAATTTTTTAGAGGATGATTTTTCCAAAGATCAAAATTTCTTTTTCAATTATTTTGTTAAATGGCAATTGCCTAATCCTCTGGAAAGCAGTTATTCTGATTTTGACATAAACCCTTTCTTAGCAACTTTATATATCATTAATAAAGTGAATGATTTGGAAGGAAGGAGAAAAAGGAAAAGAAAAGGAATAAGTAAAAATGAATTTGCTTTATTTGTAATTACTATGAAAAAATATACTGAAATAGATGATATTTGTGAAAACATAATTAGATATAGGGATTTCGTTAAAGAGTCTTCTGATGATGAAATGGAAATTTTTAATGAATTGCTTAGGGAAAAAGCTAAAGAAGTATTTAATGTAGTTT
Organism: uncultured Methanobrevibacter sp.; assembly: GCF_937898925.1. Taxonomy (GTDB): domain Archaea; phylum Methanobacteriota; class Methanobacteria; order Methanobacteriales; family Methanobacteriaceae; genus Methanobrevibacter. Next base: position 3,648 of record NZ_CALDKF010000078.1, on the reverse strand, counting down.
CAGAAACAGAAATTACTAAAAAATCAAATAATTTACGAGATTATGCAGATTCAGTTATCAGATGGTTTAGGAAGACCCAATATATTATTTATAGAGGTGCACAGAGATATGTTGATATTTCTCCTTCTAGGTTGGAACAAGCTAAGCAATTAATCAATAGCCTCTCTTTAAGTTCTAGCCATTATGCAACTAAAGAGGAATATAGAAATTATTTGAATGACATGAATCTTCCAGTGCTTCCTTGGGAAACAAATATTGAGGATAAAAAAGAAGTTATAATTAATTTAGGGAGACTTATCAAAAAAACACAAGACGCTATTGATTCTAATTTCCCAAATAGGAGACAGCACGATTTTGTTTGGAAACCTATATTCTTACCAAACCAAGGTTTAAATGATTTAAGAGAAATGGAAGTAGAATTCAAACAGCATTTAGATACTTTAAGCAATGAATTTAGAACTTTGAAAGAGAGTGATTTGAGCAATCTTAGTGTTTATATCGATAAATTAAATGAATTGGCTAATTTAACAAGCTCTAAAAGGAAAGATAGAGCACCTTTATGTTTAGAATGGTACACTTCATTATCCTTAATGGCACTTGATGACTCTTTGGAAATCAAACCTAACATTCTTAAAGCTGATGATGGATTGCCATTATTCACAGCTGGAGGAGGAGTTTCAGACATTGAATGTTTTTATGAATCTTTTAATTTAATTGTTGAAGTTACATTAATTAAAAGTAGAGCCCAAGTTCAGAATGAAGTTTTGCCAATTAGCAGACATTTTTCAGATTTGAAAGATAAAAATTTGGATAAAGAGTGTTATTGTCTATTTTTAGCTCCTTTAATACATAGAGACTCTTTAAATCAATTCTATTTCTTCATTAATAATGGCTTTGAAGGATATGACATAAATAAAACTTCTCCCCGGTAGTTTTATTTTATGATTTCATATAGACATAAATAGTAAAACAAAAATTTGCAGAATGGTAAATTAATCAATCATACTAAACTTGAAGAATTCCTTAGTAATACTCTTTTAAATTTAAAAAGTGAAAACAATACTAAGAATTGGCATAAGACTATAGATGATTCAATCGAAGAGTGGGCAAAATCATTTTAACTTTTAATTAGTTTGATTATATCTATCAAATATCTATCCTATAGCTATCACATAGCTATCAGGATATTAAATTTATATTACATAATTACAAACTATTCCTATGGACGACGAGACACTAATTCTATTGAGTTACATAACAATAGCCCCAAACAGGGAAAAGGTACTGAAATCATTTGAAGGAGAGGACTTTCTAAGACCAACCGAAATCTCCCGAAAGATTGGTGTTCACCCGAACAATGTGAGCAAGCACTTGAGATCCCTTCGTGAGCATAATTTAGTCTATGTCATGAATCCAGACTATCATGTTCCAAAACTGTACCGGTTGACTGAAAAGGGTAAAAATATTCTTAATATTTTTAAGAAATTTGAAAAAATTTAAATTTAAAATTTTTATTTTTAGATTAATATTTTTTTAATTTTTTAACATAATATTTATTTTAATTAGATATAATTTTTAATTACAAAAAGTTTATATATTTGTAATACATTTAATGTATTACACATATATATGGTTTATTATTTTTATTATTTTTTAACACTTATTTTTCATTTAATTAATTTTATCATTAATGATTTTATAGTATTTAGAAAGATTTATATATTTAATCAAACTTACATTATAATAACAAAATGTTAGAATATTAATGGGGTGATTAAAAAAATCAATAATTATATAGCATTCGCAGATGAGTCAAGTCAAAATCATGGTAAGTACAGATCAGTTTCTTTGGTAGTTCTTCATGAAACAGATTTTAAACATATAAATAATAAGTTAAGTTCCATTCTTAAAAAATATAATTTGAAAATCAAATCGTTTAAATGGGAAAAATTAAAATCAAAAAAGAAAGTATTAGCTTTAAGAGAACTTTTAGATTATTTATTTGGATTAATGTTGGATGGGTCCCTTAGGATTCATGTTTTAATTTGGGATATTGAAGACAGTCGCCATAACCATGTTGGTAGAGATGATATTAAAAATTTGTCTATGATGTATTATAAATTAATTAAAAATTTTGTTAATGATAAATTATATGATAAGGAAACGTTAACCATTTATCCAGACAGAAATAATGATTTGGATTGGGAAAATCTCGAAGAGATTTTTGTTAATGATGGCATTTTTAATATTAAGGGTAATGGTTTAGTTACTTTATCAGATAAGAAAGTATTTTTTAAGGAATCAAATACTGAAGATGAAAATTTAATCCAAATTGCGGATATATTTGCAGGGATGGGAAGGACATCATATGAGGATTATGATCAATATGAATTTTGGTTAACTGGTCAACAGACACTATTTCCATCAGAAATTAACATATCAAATAAACAAAAATGTCATTTTGAAATATATAAAACAGTTGATGAATGGGCTAAATCTAATAGATTAGGAGTTTCTTTAAAATCAAATAAAGGATTTAATTCATATGATAAGCACGGTCCTTTAAATTTTTGGTTTTATACTCCGCAACATAATAATGATCAAGCCCCATTAAAACAGAAGTAATAAAAAAATAAAATTAATGATTAATAAAAAGAGGTATTTAATGTATTTTGATATGCCAATAAATGAAAAAAGTGAAGATAAATTACATAGGACAAATTTTGTAAATTCCATAGTAAAATCTATAAATAATTATCCTTCAATGGATGAAAGTATTGTTATAGGATTAATGGGGGATTGGGGTACTGGCAAATCATCGATAATAAATATGATAGAATCAGAACTTGATGAAGAAATAATAGTCTTAAAATTTAATCCATGGAATTATCCCTCTCAGAATCAATTAATATCCTCATTTTTTGATGAATTATCCACAACATTTGATAAATATGATTTTAATAGTAAAATCAAAAAGCACCTATCAAAATATAAATCAAAAATGTTTGATAGTGCTATAGATATTGGGTCTTCTTATTTTAAGCCTTTAAAATTTCTTTCAATATTTAATAAAAATGATGAATATAATACATTAAATGATTTGAAAAGTTCTTTAAAAGACTCATTTAAAAAGCAAAAAAAGATTTTAGTAATAATTGATGATATTGATAGATTAAATCCAACTGAAGTAAGAGAAATTTTCCAGCTAGTTAAATCTTTAGCAGATTTTCCAAATATAATTTATTTGCTTGCATTTGATAAAGATTATGTTAATCATGCATTGAAAGATTGGAATATTAATTCAGATGATTATTCTCATTCAGAAGATTTTATTGATAAGATTGTTCAAGTTCCATTAGTAATTCCAAAATTTGATGATATAGATTTATATAAAGTTTTTTCATCAAAAATTGATATATTAAAAGGATATCATGAAAATGTAGGAAATATGAATAAAGAATTAATTTTTAATTTATTAATTCCTTATTTTAAAAATATAAGAGATATGAACAGATACTTTAATTCATTAGATTTTAATTTATATGCAATAGAAGAAAATATTCATATTGATGATTTTGCTTTAGTGACAGCGTTGCAAATTTTTGAAAAAGATATATATGATGAGATTAAATATAATGAGGATTTATT
>NZ_CALDKF010000077.1 GCF_937898925.1 uncultured Methanobrevibacter sp. | reverse complement strand
ATCTTCAGCTCTTTTTGAGATGATATTGCATTTTGACTGCCTATCCTCAATTGCAACGACACGATTGACTTTTTGTGTGAATAATGAGGTTAATTGGCCATAACCGGCACCTATTTCCAATAGGCTTCCTTCCTTTTTAAATGGATACCATATGAATAAGTCGTGTCTGAATGGAGAAAGGAAATAATGAAAATCATAATGATTATTGTTTCTTAAAGCATCAGCATAATCATTGTTTTCTAAAACAATGTCATATATCTTGTTTTCCAAATCTTCATTTTCGTATAGCCTTTGGCAATTCATATTAAAAACCTTTTGTTGTTTTGCAGTAGTTTTTATTTTAATTTTAATTAAGAAAAAGATTAAAAAATTAATCAGTAAATAAATTTTTGTTCATTATTTAATATTATTTATTATTAATCTGATTAATAAGTTTTTAAAGAATTAGTGTTTAAATCTTAAAAGTTTTAAATTTTAAAAAATAGTACGAATAGTAGAAGGGTTAAGATAGTTGAAATTAAAAAGTAAATTTAAAAGAAAAAAGAAAAAAGGTTCGATATTTAGTCGTTTGCTAAATTATCGAAGTATCCTTGGATGAATATAACTGGAGTTCCTTTATCTCCAGAACCACTGGTTAAGTCACATAATGAACCGATTAAGTCAGTCAATACTCTTGGGGTGGTTCCTTCGGTAATCATTTGTCCGGTTAAGTCTTCATCTTTTTGTCTGATTTCTTCTTTGATTGCTTCTTTCAATTCGTCTCCTTTCAAGTCAGCGAATTTATTGTCAGAAACGTATTTCAATTTGATTTCATTAGGATATCCTACCAATCCGTCGGTATGTGCTGGTGAAACAACAGGATCAGCTAATTCCCAAATCTTTCCGACAGGGTCTTTGAATGCACCGTCACCGTAAACCATAACTTCAATTTGTTTGCCGGTAAGGTCAATCAATCTTTTTTGTACTTCTCTAACGAGAGTGTCTCCTGTTTTTGGGAATAATTTTAATCTTTCTTCAGTTGCCTTGTTGGAACCGAGTAATCCGAAATCAGGGTTGCAGCCGGAATCTCCGATAGGTTCAGTTAATACTTCGTGGAGTCCGAATACATGAGCTCCTTCTTCCTTAAGCAATTTTGTGGTTTTTTCTCTGGTATGGATATCACATGTTAAGACATCAGTGTTATAGTCAAGGATTGTTTTTACATCATTTGAGAATACAAATTCAACTTCACAGTCTTCGCTTTCAATCAATTCTCTGTAAAAGTCAATCATGTTGATTCCGGTGAATGGGTGTTTCCATGAACCGAAAGTTTCTTTATATTCATCTTCAGTGATGACGCTTCCTAAATTGTATTCGCTTTTGTCTAAAACTTCTTCATCTAAAATACCGTTTCCTACTTCATCTGAAGGGAAAGAGGTTAAAAGAGTGATCTTGTCCATTGCTCTTGCAATACCTTTTAAGATAATGGAGAATCTGTTTCTACTTAAGATAGGGTTTGTCACTCCAATGTTTTTAGATGGGAACTTGTTTTGTAAGTCTTCTGCAACATCATCTACAGTTACGTAGTTTCCTTCTGAAATACCTACAACTGCTTCGGTAATTGCAACGATATCCTTGTCTCTGAATTCGAATCCTTCACTTTCCTTTGCTGCCATCAATGAATCTACAACTATGGTAGCTAAATCATCGTTTTCTTTAATAATAGGTGTTCTTATTCCACGTACAACAGTACCAACACATCTCATTTTTATTACTCCTAATAAACATAAATTTGTTGAATAAATCCAACAACCTATTTATTTTATTTTTTTAATTGTATTTATATGTTTAGTTTATTTCATTTTCATTGAATATTTTTGGATGTTTTTTATTAATTTTTTTATCCTATTTTTTTAATTATTCAACTATTACAAACATGACAAAAATTATATATATTTTAATAATAATAGTCTTTATCATGAAAGATATTATTAATCCGAATGTAGAAATTCCTGATGATCAGGTAGCTATGGCATTCTTTAGGAGTGTCCGTTGGGTTAATGGAGTCTATTGTCCTAAATGCAAATCATATAACGTTAACAGTAGGGGAAACCAAGGAAGGACCAGAAGATATGTGTGCAAGGATTGTGGCGCTAACTTCAATGACTTTTCAGGAACAATCTTCCATAAGAGCAAAATACCTCTAAATGTGATGTTATATATCCTATTTAATTTAGATAAGAAAACAACCACTCAATTGTCTGAAGAGTTGGATTACAGCAGGCAATGCATTTCAAGGATATCCAAATTGTTTAGGGATAAGTTATTGAGCAATCCAGAATTCTTTGATATAGAGGAATGATTCAAAAATTTTTTCTTAAAAATTCATATTGTTTTTTTTATCAATTTGTATTAATTTTTGAAGAGCCAAAAAATATCAATGTTAGCATATTGGTACATATTTTTTTATTTTTGTAACTTTTATAGTACAAATATGTTAGCATATCGGTATTTAACAATTGTTATATATTTCTCCATTAACCTAGTTAAATCTTTTAAAATGGTTCATATTTTGATGTTTTTCAATTATCTCTTGAAATAATTTATTTTTAGCCCTATTTTTTTAATTTAACACGTTTTTAACTGTTTAAATAATATATATTTATTATCATTGTAGTTATTTTTTGCACTATTAATCTATCATGCCTTTATTTAATGAAAAACATTATATACTTTGTTTATCAATCTTTAATATAAGTAATAAGTTTTTAAATTATATTTTATTAATCCATAAAAGCTAATTGATAAATACCTTTTTAATTTCAAATTAAACCTTTATTTTAATTTATTAGTTTTTTCTAAATTATTAAAATGATTTATAAAAAAACAACTTATTATTTTAAAAGTTTTTATATGAATTGAAATCTCAAAATGAGAGTATATAAGAACCATTTTGTTTAATTTTAAAAATTAAAGTGATTTTTATGGATAAAAAAATTTTAGCAATTATTGCTGTTGTAATTATAGCTCTTGTAGCTGTAGGTGCTTACTTTGCAACCAGCGGTGGCTCTGGTGACAATGTTGTAAGAATCGGTCACTTACCATCCGATCACGACACCGCACTTTTTGTTGCACAAGAAAAGAAAATGTTTGAAGATCAAGGTCTTACTGTTGAATTAACCCAATTTAACAATGGTGGAGACTTAATGACTGCTATGGCAAGTGGAGATATCGATATTGGTTATGCAGGTATCACTCCTGTAATGTCTTCCATTTCTCAAGGAGTTCCAGTAAAAGTTGTTTCCGGTGCTCAAGTTGAAGGAAGTTCCATCGTTGCTAATAAAAACAGTGGAATCAACACTATTGCTGACTTAAAAGGCAAAACTGTAGCAACCCCTGGTGAAGCAACCATTCAAAACATGCTTTTAACCTCTGCTTTAACTGATGCAGGCGTATCTACCAGTGATGTTGAATTCACTACCATGAAAGCTGCTCAAATGACTGACGCTTTAAAAGCTGGTCAAGTTGACGCAATGATCATTTGGGAACCATATGCTTCCATTGCTGTTAAAAACGGTGACGGTAAATTAGTTGAAACCAGTGGAGAAATCATTCCTGGTCACCCATGTTGTTGTGTTGTAGCAAGAGAAGACTTCATCAACAATCATCCTGAAGAATTGAAAAAAGTCTTAGCTGCTCATGAAAATGCAACTGCATTCACTAACGAAAACCCTGCAGAAGCAGCTGCATGCTTACCTGAAGACATTGTGCCTGACCAAGAATTGCAAGCAGGTGTAATCAAAGACACTACTTTCATTTCCGGTTTAGATAGCAGTTACAAAGAAAATGTAATGGACTTCATGAACCTTGAAGTTAAATTAGGTCTTTTACAAAAACCTTTAACTCAAGATCAAATCTTCGCAGATTTATAAATTTATAAGACTTGCTCTATTTGAGCAATTCTTATTTTTTCTATTTTTTTTCAATATTTTTATTATTTTTAATTTTTCCTTCTCATTTACAATTGACTTTTTTTAAATGCTAAATTATATATATTAAAGAAAGTTAATTATTAATATATGAATGATATAATTCATTAATTAATTATTTTTGATTTTCGATTTCTAATCGGTGATATTAATTGTTAGTTAATAAATTATATTAAAACAATTTAAGATAGTGATTTAATGGATATTAAGAAAGAATTATTACCATTTATCTTACCGGCAATACTTCTCATTATTTGGTATTTGCTTACTGATGGTTTGCATTTGATTCCATACTATATTTTACCAAGTCCTTTAAACGTATTCACTGCGGCTTGGACTTTAATAAGCAATGGAAAACTGTTCATGCATACCTCAAGCACTCTTGTAAAAGTATTTTCAGGTATTATCCTTGCATCAGCAGTTGCAATTCCTTTAGGAATAATTCTTGGATGGTATGAAACTTTAGATAGATTAAGTTCCTTGATCATTAGTATCTTAAGGCCTATTCCACCTATCTCTTGGATTCCATTTTCCATTTTATGGTTTGGTATAGGTTTATCTTCCGCAGTATTCGTAATCTTTATCGGTTGTGTATTCTCTGTACTTGTATATACCATTGACGGTGTAAAGAGAACCGATAAGGTATTGATTGAAGCTGCTCAGACTTTAGGTGCTAACAATTGGAATATCTTGACTAAAATCGTGCTTCCTTCTGCATTGCCTTACATTGTATCAGGGCTTAAGGTAGGAGTAAGTATCGCATTGATGTGTACCGTATCCGCTGAGATGATTGCTTCAAGCAGAGGATTAGGATACATGATCTTGACTGCAAGTCAATTGTTCCAGCCAGGAACTGTTGTAGTTGGTATGATAATTATTGGTTTAATCGGTATTTTATTTGATTATGGATTTAGAAAAGCACAAGATAGAATATTCTGGTAATTAAAGTAAAGAAGAGAGAATAATTACCAGTTTCAGTATATTAATAAAAGGTGTTTATATTGGCAATTGATATAAAAAATGTTTCTAAATCATTTATTACTAAAGATAAAGATTTCATGGCTTTAAAAGATGTCAATTTGCATGTTGATGATGGAGAGCTCATCTGTCTTTTAGGGCCTTCCGGTTGTGGGAAAACAACCCTTCTAAGAATGGTTGCAGGTTTGGAAAAACCTGATGAAGGTGAGATTTACGATAGAGGAGAACTTGTAGAAGGTCCTTCTAAGGAAAGGGGGTTCATTTTCCAACAATATTCTTTATTCCCTTGGTTAAATGTTTTAGATAATGTAATGTTTGGTTTAAATTTATCCGGAGAGCATAGTAAAGAGGAAAATCTTGCTGCTGCTGAAAGATATCTTGAAAGAGTTGGATTAGCTGACTTTAAATACAGTTATCCTCATGAGCTTTCAGGTGGTATGAAGCAAAGGGTAGCTATTATTCGTTCCTTATTGAACCACACTCCTGTCTTGCTTATGGATGAGCCGTTTTCAGCAGTTGATATGTTGAATAGGCATACCTTGCAGGAACAATTGATTGGAGTTTGGAAAAGATTCGAAACCACTATTCTTTTCGTCACTCACGATGTTGATGAAGCGGTCTATTTGGCAGACAAGATTGTGATCATGGATAAAAGGCCAGGTAGAATAAAAGACGTGGTAGAGGTTCCTCTTGAAAGACCTCGTCAAAGAGAATCAAGAGAGTTCTTGGATTTCCAAGATGAAGTTGAAAAGCTTTTAGGAGTCTGGGAACCGTAGAAATAACGAGTTTTAAATTTGTTACAAAAATTTATCACTTTTTATAGTGATAATTCTTTTTTTATTTTTTAATTCTTTAAAAAAGAGTTAGCTATTTTTTATTTTTTTATCTTAAAAAGAGAGCACTATTTTTATTTTATAATAATTTAGAATTAAAATTAGGATTTAAAGTACCGTATCTGCCGTTTTTAACGGATTCGTAAATGAATTTGGTGGATTTTTTTATAGCTATTTTTAAATTATCCTCATCTTTACTATTTTTATCATTATTGTTTAATAAAACAAGATTTGCACAAATTGCAGCAGATAGGCTGCATCCTGTTCCATGCAAATTGTCAGATTTGATTAGATCCTGATGTAAAGTGCTTAATTCATCTTTTTCCTTATTGTAAATGATGTTTGTTCCATTAAGGTGTCCACCAGTAATCATTACATTGCAGTATTCCCCAATCTTATATGCTGCTTCCTTTGCATCTTCAACACTTTCAATTTTCATTCCTGAAAGTTTTTCTGCTTCAGATACATTAGGAGTTACAAGAAGTGTTTTTTCAAGGAGATATTTCTTTAAAGCATCAGCTATTTCCATCTTTGCAAGTGCATCTCCTGCACTAGCTACCATCACTGGATCAACAACTATGCTTAAATTGTATTCATCGACCTTTTTACTTACAAGTTGGATGATTTCTTTTGAGTATAAGAGGCCTGTCTTTGAGTATTTGATAGTGTACTCATCAAAAATAGAATCTATCTGCTCAGAGATATATGTAGTGCTAACAGGTTCAACAGAAAACACTTTTTTAGGGTTTTGTGCAGTGAGTGCAGTGACTGCTGCACATGCATGAACACCATGAGCTGCCATGGTCTTGATGTCAGTGCTTATTCCTGCTCCTCCTGAAGGATCGAATCCTGCAATTGTTAGTCCTATCATAATATCACGCAAATGTTTTTTATAAAATTCTAAAAAAATTAAAAATTAAAAATAAGAAGGCAAATAGTTAAAAATTATTCATCTCTAGTGACCTTAAGCCTTTCATGGCCACGGAATGATTCAACCTTGATACCAAGTGATTCCAAGTATTTCTTGGTTTCTGTTCCATTTCCATGAAGCATGATTTCACCAAGGTCTTCAGTGGTGTTTACATCAAGTGCCATATAGAATGAGTCATGAACCAATGGGACCAATTTCTTCTTTTCAGCCTCTTCAATATGCTTTTTGAAACTGAATCCGCCGAATTTCATGTCAATGGACAATGGCTTGATGATTAAAGCATTGGTTCCTCCACCTTTTGAAGGAACAATGATGAAATCAAGGTTTTTTGCTTGGTCAATTAGAAGCTTGATATTGGTCTTTCCAATCAATGGAATGTCAGATGGCAAGATAATGACTTTTCTTGTTTTCTTTCTGGACCATTTCATAGCTTGCTTTAAAGCTTTGTTTAAAGGGCCTTCATCACCATTTTTTGAAGCTTTAGATGACTTGTGGTCCTCTTCAACAAGTGCAGTAAGTTCCAATTCCTCTGCATATGCCAAAACCTCTTCATCCTTACTTATTATTATGATATCATCTACAATAGGCTTTAATGTGATTGCAATGTCCTTTAGCATTGCCTTTAAAAGATTTTTTCTCTCTTCAGGTGATAAAAAAGGAGATAATCTTGTTTTAGCATTTGCAAATTGGTTCACTGGAATTATTGCATAAATCTTATCCATTTCCATTCCTCTATGATTCTAATGTCTTGATTTAAATTTATTTTAAATATTTTTAAACTAGTAAGTTTTAGCCATTAAAGCTAAATGTTTAGCTGGGTTTCCACAATGTGGACAGACCTTATCGGTTTCAATGCCCTCTTCATTTATACCAAGGATATCCACGCCGGTTTCCTCTTCAATCGCCTTTCCACATTCCTCGTCTCCGCACCAGTAGAACTTAACGACCTTTCCTTCATCAACAATGTCAGAAACATTGTCAAGACTGTCTAAGGTTACTATTTTCTCTTCCTGTTTAGCCCAGGAATTAGCTTTCATGCTTTCTTCAACTTCAACTAATAAGTCTGATACCTTTTCAGCAATGTCGTCGTCTAAGCTTACTTCAATCTTTTCACCAGTGTCTCTTCTTCCAAGGATTGCTACATTGTTGTTTAAGTCTCTTGGTCCTAATTCGAATCTGAGAGGAGTTCCTTTGAGTTCCCAATCAAAGAACTTTTTACCAGGTCTGATGTCTCTTGTATCCATTTGGACTCTTATTCCTTTAGCTTCCAATGCATCCTTGATTTCATTACATTTAGCCATCACTTCCTCTCCACCATCCTTGAAGATGATTGGAATGATAGTGATTTGCTTTGGAGAGATTTCAGGAGGCAATTGAAGACCTTTCTCATCTCCATGAGCTGCAATTGCTGCTGCAATCACTCTGTCAGAGATACCGTAACAGGTTTGATAAGCATATTCATGGTTTCCTTCCTTGTTCTCGAAGGTGATTTCAAAGGTATGTGCAAAGGTTTGGCCTAAGTTGTGAACAGTACCAATCTGCAATGTCTTTCCATCCGGCATGATTGTATCGAATGCCATGGTGTATTCTGCACCTGGGAACTTGTCCCATACAGGTCTTTTGCTGATGAGATAAGCGATTCCAAGTCCGTCAAAGAATTTCTTGTAGAGTTCGATACCTGTTTCAACCTGTTCTGCAGCCTCTTCAGCGCTTGAATGAACTGTGTGAGCTTCTGCAAAGGTAGTGATTTCTCTTACTCTAATAAGAGGTCTTGTATGTTTGGTCTCATATCTGAAGGTGTTTACAACTTGGTATTGCTTGATAGGAAGGTCAATGTGTGATCTTACCCATAATGCAAACATAGGGTACATTGCGGTTTCACTGGTTGGTCTGATTGCAAGCTTTTCATTTAATTCTGTCTGACCACCATGAGTAACCCAATATACCTCATCTTCAAATCCCTTTACATGAATTCCCTCTTTTGCAAGTTCCGCTTCTGGAATGAGTAAAGGAAATAGGGTTTCATCATGCTCTTTGTCCATCAAGTCTCTAAATATGTTTAAAGTTGCTCTTCTGATTTGAAATCCATAAGGACGCCATACAGCCATTCCCTTAATAGGATATCTTGAATCGGTTATATCTGCATTTTCTAAAATGTCATGGAACCATTCACTAAAATTTTCCACATTATCACCTAATTTTTATAAAATAATAAGTTTTAAATTGTTAAATCATTAATAAAATTTTTATATTACTTTTTTATCATTGATTTATTTTATAATAGTATTATTATGTTTTTAATTTATTATATAGTTTTTTAGTAGAAGACTTTTAAAGCAAAACTTATTTAATTTATTGAAAACATATATTAAAATAATATTAAATAACATGCTAAAAATTTAAGAATATTATAGATTCTAAAAAATTATTCAATGGAAAATTGATTTTTAAGGAGATAATATGGATTCTAAAACAATTCAAATGCCAAGAGAAGTGCATATTGGACCTAATGTCCTTGATGACATAGGTGAAATATGCAAGAATTTACGCTTGTTTGATGAAGCTCTTGTCGTATCAGGTTTTCATACATTTGATGTGGCAGGTAAGCGTACAGTAGAAGCTTTGGAAAAGTCTGACTTTGGAGTTGAAGTTGTAAAGGTAAAGGATGCTTCAATGGAGTCTGTTGAGATGGTGCAAGAAAGAATAGCTAACGCTTCTGTAGTCTTAGGTGTAGGTGGAGGAAAGATCATTGATGTAGCAAAGCTTGCTTCCACAAATGCACATAACTATTTCATTTCTGTTCCAACAACCGCTTCCCACGATGGTATAGCATCACCAATGGCTTCAATAAAAAATGATATGGGTTCAGTTTCCAAAAGCGCTAATTCTCCTATGGCTGTTGTAGCTGATACAGGCATCATTAACGATTCTCCTTTTAGATTAATTGCTTCCGGTTGTGCAGATATTGTCTCCAATTACACTGCAATAAAGGATTGGAAATTGGCATACAGATTAAGAAATGAGCCATACAGCGAGTCTGCTGCTGCATTGTCTGAAATGACTGCAAAGCTTATCATAAAGTCTTCCGACAGTATTAAGGAAGGGCTTGAGGAAAGTGCAAGAATTGTTGTTAAGTCATTGTTCAGCAGTGGTATGGCAATAAGCATTGCAGGTTCATCAAGACCTGCAAGCGGTTCAGAACACTTATTCAGCCATGCTTTGGATAGAGTTGCCAAAAAGCATGCATTGCATGGTGAGCAATGTGGTGTAGGAACAATTATGATGATGCATTTGCATGGTGGAGATTGGAGATCCATTCAAAATATATTAAAGACAATAGGCGCTCCAACAACTGCAGCTGAATTGGGTGTAGATGATGATGAAATCATTGAAGCATTGACAATTGCCCATACAATAAGACCAGAAAGATACACCATTTTAGGCGATAATGGGCTGACAAGAGATGCAGCTATTAAATTGGCTAAGAAGACTGAAGTCATTTAGCTTTGATTATTATTCTTGAATCTGTTTAAGATTCATGTTTCCTTTTAAGTTTTTAGTGTGTTCAATAAGTTTAAAATTTATAAAGGAATGATTATATGATTACATTGATTGGTAAGGAATTGGCAAGGGAAGGAGTGAGCTTTGTATTTTATGAGCCCGCAGAGGAATGTTCGGACTGCAGGTTCAAGGCATCATGTGTAGACTCCCTAAAGAAAGGTCATAGGTATACAATTACAGAAGTTAGGGATGTTGAACAGAAATGCCCTATCCATGAGAACGATAAGGTTCAAGTGGTTGCTGTTGAGAATGCGGAATTCACTATCCTAACTGATTCAAAAGGGGTCTTTGAAGGATCAAGCTTTGACTTCAAACGTCAAGGATGTTCAAACAAGGACTGTGATTTCAGGCATATGTGTTTCCCAGATGGAATCTCCAAAGAGGAGAAGGGAGTTTATGTAAAGGATTTAGGTAAGTTCAAGGACTGTCCTAAAGGAAACGCATTGGTTAAATGCATTGTTAAAATTCAAGATAAATAATTTAATTTATTATGCATAGTTTCAATTTACGATAATTAGTTTATATTATTAATGATTATTATTTGGTGTTAATTATGAGTCAAATGAAAAAGGATTGCGGTTATGCTGCAGCTGATTTGGTAAAAGACGGTCAGGTTTTAGGTCTTGGTACAGGTTCAACCACCCTTTACTTTATTGAAAAGGTAGGTATGAGAGTAAGGGATGAAGGAATTGAAGTCATTGGAATTCCAACTTCTTTCCAATCAAGATTGCTTGCTCGCCAATGGAACATTCCACTTACAGACCTTAGTGAACATGAAATCGATTTGGCTGTTGATGGTGCTGATGAAATCGATCCAGACTTCAATTTAATCAAGGGTGGAGGAGCAGCACACACTTTGGAAAAGATTGTTGATTATTCTGCAGATGAGCTTGTTATCATTGCAGATGAATCCAAGCTTGTAGATGTCTTAGGCGCTTTCCCCCTTCCTATTGAAATCATTCCAGAGTCCTTAAATCCTGTAACAAAGGCATTGGAGGATATGGGTGGTAAAGTGGACATAAGAATGGGTCAAGCTAAAGATGGGCCTGTAATAACTGATAATGGAAACTTCATCTTGGATGTTGCATTTGGTCAAATAGACAATCCTATACCTATGGAAAAAGAGTTGAATACCATTCCAGGTGTTGTAGAGAATGGATTGTTCACTGAAATGGTTGATAAGGTCATTATCGGTTCTAAAGATGGTGTAAAATACTTATAGTTTTATGGTATTTTTATTTTTTTCTTATTTTTTTCTTATTTTTTTTAATTTATTTTTATTTTAATTTATTTTATTTTTAATTAGTTTTTCATTTTTCTTTTCATCAATTTTTAACTATTTTTTTAAATCATTCACTTACTTAAAGAATAGTATATATAATAGAATTGAGAAAATTTAATATAATTCTAATATTAATTAATTCTCTTTTAAATTAATTTTTATTCAATAATTTTTCAAATTTATTCATTATGTTTAAAATTGATTAATCTCTTCTTATTAATTTATTAGAATGTTTATAATTCAAAATTCAACTAACTATAAAGAATAATGTATTTATTTAGGATTTGAGCAAATGAAAGTTGTTATCGTTGGTGGTGGAGCTGGAGGAATATCCACAGCTTCAAACCTTAGAAGATTAGATAAGGAAGTTGAAATTATTGTACTTACAAGAGATAATCATGTCTCTTATTCCCCTTGTGCTATCCCTTACGTATTGTCAGATAGAATCCATTCATTTGATGATATCGTAATGAGATCTGTTGATGATTACAAGGCAAAGAACATTGATGTCATGCTTGAGACTGAAGTCACTGCTGTTGATAGCGCTAAAAAAACAGTAACCTATCTAAAGGATGGGAAAGAGAATACCATGAGCTATGACAAATTGGTATTGGCTACTGGTGGAAGTCCATTTGTACCTCCTATGAAAGGGGTTGATTTAGATGGTGTATTCAAGATAAGGACCTTGGATGACGGTAAAAGAGTCAAGGAATGGGCTGGAAACTGTGAAAGCGCTTTGGTTACAGGTGCAGGATTAATCGGTATTGAAATAGCATATGCATTCAAGAAAATGGGATTGAAGGTAACATTATGTGAAATGTTGCCTCAAATCGTTCCACGTTCCTTAGACCCGGATATGGCTAAAATAATTACAGACTACTTGATTAGTGAAGGCATTGATGTTGTGCTCGGCCAACCTATCACTGAGCTTAAAGGTGAAGATGGCAGAGTGAAGACCGCAGTCTTTGAAGATGGAACTGAAGCGAATGCAGATATGGTCATCTTGGCTACTGGTGTAAGGGCAGAGCTTACATTGCCTAAAATGGCTGGATGTGACTGTGGAAGATGGGCTGTGCTTGTAAATGACAGAATGGCAACAAGTGTGCCTGATGTTTATGCAGTTGGTGATTGTGTAGAGTCCTACAGTGCAATACTTAGATCAAACACAGTTTCCCAATTAGGTACAACTGCTGTAAGGCAAGCGAAGACATTGGCTCAAACCCTTGCAGGAAAACGTTCAAGATTCAATCCTGTCTTGAATTCAATGGTTTCCAAAGTGGGTAAATTGGAATTCGGTGCAGTAGGCCTTACAAGAAGCTTTGCTCAACAGAACAGCATCAAGGCAGTTGTAGCAAAGGTTGAAGCATTGACAAGGGCAAGATACTATCCAAATGCTAAGCCAATGAACGTTAAGGTAATCTGTGATGCAGATGGTACAATCATTGGATGCCAAATCATTGCAGAGGAAAGGGTGGCTGAAAGAATTGATACAATGACTTTAGCTATCACTCAAGAGCTTACATGCTTTGAATTAAGCAATATGGAGTTTGCTTATGCACCTCCAGTGTCTATGGTTATTGACCCATTGGTAATGGCTGTAGAGGAAGTAAGTAAGAAGTTTGATAATTAAATAAACTTTTTATTTATTTTATTTTCTTTTTTTATTCTTTTTGCAATGTTTAATTTTTATTTTTACATTTAAATTCTAATTCATTTTTTCTCTTTTTAATTTAGTTCAATCAGCTATTTTTCTCTTAAAAAAATAATATTTTTTTAACTATATTTGCAAATTTTAATTTTTATTTTTGCACTATTTTTCTTAAAAATCACTACTTATTTATATAACTGTAAATATATAATATAATGATAAATCTTTTATTATAATCAATTTTTATTATTATCATTTAAGATTTAATTTTCAATTTTATAAAGCATTTAAAAATTAATTAAAATAACTAAAAATACTATCGGATTATTGGAGAGGATTTAATTGACTAAAATATTTATTTCATGTGCACTTCCATATGCAAATGGTCCATGTCATTTAGGGCATTTGAGATCCACTTACATTCCAGCTGACATCTATGCAAGATACAACCGTATGGCTGGAAATGATGTATTGATGGTTTGTGCAACTGACGAGCATGGTACTCCAATTGCTGTAAAGGCAGATGCTGAAGGCAAGGAACCTATTGAGGTTGCAAAACGTTACCATGACATGATTGTAGAAGACATTAATAGCTGTGACATTTCCTTTGATAACTTTGCAAGGACAACTGATGAGATTCACTATCAAATCTCACAGAACTTCTTCAAGTACCTCTATAATAAGGGCTTGATCTATGAGGAAACCATCCAACAGCTTTACTGTGAAAACTGTGAAAAGTTCTTGCCAGACAGATATGTTGAAGGAATCTGTCCAGTATGCGGTGCAGAAGCAAGAGGAGACCACTGTGAAGTTTGTGGTAGAGCATTGGACCCTATTGAACTCGTTGAACCTAAATGCTTGACTTGCGGAAACACTCCAGTCATTCGTGACAGTACACAGTACTTCTTTAAATTAAGTCATTTCCAAAAGCCTCTTGAAGAATACATAAGCACAAACCCATACTTACCTCCAAACGTAAGGAACTATGCACAAAACTGGTTGAAGGAAGGTCTTCAGGACTGGATCATGACCCGTGACATGAAATGGGGTATTCCAGTACCTTTAGAAGGTGCAGAAGGTAAGGTTATTTACGTATGGGGAGAAGCATTCATCGGTTACATGTCCTCTGCTGCAGCTTGGTCCAGAAGAACTGGCATTCCATGGGAAGACTATTGGAATGGTCACGTTGTTCATTTCATCGGTAAGGATATCATTTACCACCACTCATTGTTCTGGCCTGCAATGTTGCTTGGACGTGACTGCAAATTGCCTGATGACATCTTTGCAGGAGAGTTCCTTTCACTTGAAGGCAGAAAGATGTCCACCAGTAAGAACTGGGTTGTTTGGGTGGCAGACTTCGTAAAGGACTTCGATTCAGATTTATTAAGATACTACCTTACAATCAATGCTCCATTGAATAAGGACACTGACTTCTCTTGGGATGAGTTCCAAAGAAGGGTAAACGATGAATTGGCAGATGTAATCGGTAACTTCCTCCACAGAACATTCACTTTCACCAAGAAGTTCTTTGATGGAAAAGTGCCAGAATATAAAAACCCAAGTGAAGCTGACTTGGAATTTGAGCAAGCAATCAAGGAATTGCCTGATAAGGTAGGGGATTTGATTGCTGACATGAAATTCAGGGAAGGTTTGGTTGAAATCATATTGACTGCCAAAAAAGGTAACAAGTACTTCAATGACCAAGAGCCATGGAAAGCTGTAAAAGAAGATATGGAAAAGGCTTCAAACTGCTTATACTTATCCAATCAATTATGTAAGGCAATGGCTGTTCTCTTAAAGCCTTACATTCCAAACAAGGCAGATGCAATCTGCAATATAATAAACATTCCAACTGAAAACACTTGGGATGATGCAAAGGTCTTCTTGGAAACCGGCCATGAAATCAACAAGGCAAAACCATTATTCAAGAAGATTGAAGATAAAGTGATTGAAGCACAAAAAGAAAAATTATACAAGAATTTAGAGACTCAAGAAAACGAATCTAAAGATGATAAAAAGGACGATAAGAAAAGTAAAGAGTCTAAAGATGAAGGTGAAAAAATGGATTTAATTAGTATTGACGAATTTGCTAAAGTGGAAATTAAGATAGGTAAGATTTTAGAATGTGAAAAGATTGAAAAATCCAACAAGTTATTAAGAACTCAAATTGATATCGGTGACAAAACCATTCAAGTAATTGCAGGTTTAGGTAAAAGATACGCTCCTGAAGATTTAGTAGGCAAAAAAGTACCTGTTGTAACCAATTTAAAACCGGCTAAGCTCATGGGTGAATTATCTGAAGGAATGATCATGGCTACTGAAAGTGCAGCTATCTTAACTCCTGATGATTGTGAAATCGGCGAATTACTTATGTAATTTGTCTTTTTTCAATTTTTAAGATAATTATAATTATTTAATCATTACAAAGATTTTTATTAAACGAAATTTAATTTATAATATCCTATTAAACTATAGGTTCTTGGCGGCAAACCTATAAAAGTCCTCACGGTGATATTATGGATGAATCATTGATGATAACAGAGTCTGAAAAATTTCTAAATCAAATAGAGAAAGAAAGATTAGATTTAACTAATCTAAAGAATGATTTTAAGGATTTAGAGTCATTTTTAGAAATCTATGAACTTCTTAAAGGAAATTTGGATAAGCTTCAGGAAATGAAGGAAAGCATGGATGAAAGAGGTTACACTGCTCCATTCAGATCCTTAAATCGTTATGGGTCCCGTGTAAGTGAGGATGTTGATTTTGAGGAATTAGGCGAAATAAGTCGCCATAATCAAATCTTCAGAAACAAGGCATCTGCCAAGAAGAACAGTTTTGATAGGGTAAAATATGCTATTTCTGCTCATAGAATCGCATTAGGCAATCTTGAGGAATATGCTAAAATAAGATGCAAGGACTGCAAGAAGTCCTATCGTGTAAGCAGTTTCCTCGATAATGGAAAGGCCTGCAAGTGCGGTTCCTCTAATTTTGAATTCAAGATTAACCATTCAGGTGTTCACAGACTTGAAATAATTCCGTATCTTCCATTGTCCGGTAATTACATGGTCTTGATGTCAGGTCTTTCAAGTTGGGGAAGGGAATCCTTCAAAAGGGTTCTAAACATCTTAAAGCAGCAAAGAAGAGGGGTTGTAAAGACAGTAACTCCTATTGTCAAGTATAAGGAAAACGGCAGAACAATCACAAAAAGGGTTCCTCTTGACAGCGAGTTTGCAGACAGCTATGAAGACGAGCTTAGAAGAAGATTCGGTAAGGGAGTTCGTATTGAAAGATTGGAATTCCACAGAACCAAGCCGACCATCATCAATGACAAGCACACATGCACCAATTTGGCCCTTGCTTATGTAAAGCATGCTGAAGATATTGTAGAGCGTCATGGAGAAGCTATTTTTGAAGACAAGATCAAGGATTTGAACAACCTTAAGATTTATGATGAGATAATATATTCTGTCAATCTTGAAAAGCCTGAATTCATTGATTCAAGCGATTTGGAGGATTGGAGAAAGGATAAGATTAACAAGACCCTTGAAGAGTTAGGATTGATAGACAAGTTCGGTCATCTTGATAGGGGATTAAAGAAAGACCTAAAGGAAAGGGAAAAGATAAAGACAAAGATTTTTGCAGACATTGCCCCTACATTGATATTGTGGGACATTTCCAAATACTATTTATGCACTTCCCAAGATAGGCGTAAGCGTTACGGCTCACCTTTCCCTTACATTCGTGGAGACATAGACAGGCAACAGCGTAAGGTATTCCAGAATCCACACACTCAAGTTGTTGAACTTTTAAGGGAGAAGGAAAAAGAGCACATCTTGTCTGTTCCCGATATGGATTTACTGTTGCATAAGAAATTCAAGTTTGAAGGAAGAATAAAGAACCTCAACATCAAGTTGAATTATGCTGCTGTAGGTCCAGCTATTGTATTCACCAATTCCAATTACAGCATAAAAGAAGTATCCTATGCATTTAAAGTAGGTGAAAAGAGCATTAAACGTGAAATAAATAATATGAAGAGCATTAGAAAACCTAACACTAAACGTTCCAGAGACTTTATTGATTTGGTTAAGAACAAATCTTAACTTTTCCTTAAGGAGATTTTTCTATGGTTGAAGACTTTGATGAGTTTGACGATTTTGATGATGAATTCGATGATGATTTCGAGGACATTGATGATTTTGAAGATTATGATGATTTCGAAGACTTCGACGATGAGACACTAGATTTTGACAATCTTGATATCGAGTCAAAGGAAGAGTTGGATATCTTTGATGAAAAGCCTTTGGAATTGGATTCCGATTATGACATCAATGCTGTAGAAGTTCATATCTCAACACAGCTCACTTCCCAAAAAATCATTCAATTGATGGACACTTATCCATCTTTAAAGAGAATCACTTGTCCTCAAAGCATTTACAATAGGATTTCTCCAGATTATATTAAGGCCTTAGATAATTTAGGGGTTTCAATTGAGATAAAATATAATTGGGGCAAGAAAAAGTATTCAATGACTCAAATCAATCAGGTAGTTGACCTATTCAATGAGGGAAAACGTTCTGATGAAATTGCTTCTGAACTTGAGATGCCAATAGCTAATGTGAATTACATAAAATCAAAATATTTTGATAAGATCAATGTTAAGCATTATAAAAGAAAGTATGATGATGAGTGTAGGCAAAAGGTAAAGTCCATGAGGGAAAGTGGATTGAAACCTAAAGAGATTTCTAATGAACTCAACATTCCTGTAAGATCTATTTACTATATTTTGAATAAAAAATAATTTTTTTATTTCTAATTTTTTATACTATGCTATTTTTCAATTTTTAATTTTTCATGATTTTTTAATTAAAAATATTAATTTTTAGATGCCAAATTTTAGCAAAAAAATTCAACATAATAATTTTTAAAACATAATTAATATTTTTAATAGTAATTTTTTAGCTATTAATTTAATTAATCGTTTCTTCAAAATAATTGATTCATATTATTTATTTGTTATTTTAATATTCTCGTATGTAGATACCCTTATAATAATATACCATTTTCACTAATTTATCATAAATTTTCAATAATTTTCACAATTAAAAAAATTTTTAAATTTTATAAAAAGTTTATTTATTATAAATCATATAAACTAAATTAATTACTTAAAACAATTAATTTAAAAAAATAATTTTGCTTTTTAAAATGATTAAATAATATTTGGTGTAAAAATGTCAAGTTTAATTTCAATTCCCATATTGCCTTTAGTTGTAATTGCATTGATATGTGGGATATTATCATTTATCAGTACTCGTTTGGTAATGCCTTGGCTTATCCGTAAGCTTGAGAAGGCAGAAATCATAGGAAAGGATATTCATAAATCCTCACGTCCTATTGTAGCTGAAATGGGTGGTATAGGTATACTATTTGGTTTTGTCATAGGCATATTTGCTGGAATCATACTTTTCCCTACTTTGACCTTCCAGTTAGCTATTGTTCTTGTAGTTGTCTTGATTGTTGGAATAATCGGTATGGTAGATGACTTGATTGTTCTCTCATCTAAGGAAAAGCTATTCTTGCTCTTTTTGGCAGGTATTCCATTATGGTGGATTGCACCTCCAAATGTAGGTCTTTTGTACATGATCTTGATTCCAATAGCTGTTTCAATATGTTCCAATTTAACCAATATGCTTGCAGGATTGAATGGTATTGAATCAGGTCTTGGAGTTATCTCAATGACTTCACTTACAATCAGCTGTATCATTCTTGGAAAATACGATGTGGCTATTATAAGCATGAGCATGTTAGGTACATTAATCGCTTTCTTGTATTACAATAAGTATCCTGCTAAGGTTTTCCCTGGAGATACAGGTACACTTATCATTGGTGCAACCATTGCAGCCATTGCATTTATCGGTAGGGTAAAATTGATTGCTTTCATTGTACTTCTTCCTAATATCATTGATGCTGCACTAAAATTCTACAGTGCAGGAGTTATGGAAAGACAACAGCATCAGCCTACTCAATTGAATGAGGATGGAAAATTGGTAAGGCCTGAACAAGGATTCAAGTCATTGATTAGGTTTGTTTTAAGAAAGCCAGTTGATGAAAAGACTGCTGTAATGATGATTTGGGGTATTGGCATTATATTTGGTATAATTGGAATAATTGTAGCTATTCTAATGCCTGGTGTAACTCACAATCAAACATTTGCACAATTCATCCATTTGAAAGATTATTTATATTATTTAGGATAATAATTCCTAATAATCTTTTTTTAATTTTTTTACTATTTTTTATTTCAAATTTATCTATTTTCTATTTTTTTAATATTTTTTTCAAACCCAAACTACATTTGCCGTAGTAAAACTATACTTGTTTGAAATTGCAGGATTAAACAGTTTATTTGTAATGTTTTCGCTATTGAATGATTGGGTTATGCTTTTTCTAACATTATAATTTATTCTGTCTCCAACTGCTTCCTTCTCTTCCTTTGTTCTTACATCTGGAGAGGATGCATAAACCTTCAATTGTATTCTTGTTCTATTGAAATTGTCCTTTCCCTTAATAGATTGGTTAATCCTGATTATTTTTATGCACTTTTCTCTAAGCAATGACTGTTTCTTGAAATCCTTTGAATAGTTGTCATAGGATTCCTTTGGATAAATTGCCAATCCATTTGATGAAATTCCTTCAAAAGCGCCTTCTCTTGCTGAAGCCATTGCAACATTCAATTCATTTGCATCAATAATTGAATTTGCTAATAAAATTGCTGTAATAAGTGCAAAGCTAATGAGTAGCAGTAATTCTACAGTAATTTGGCCTTTTTTATCAATTTTCATAATATTCCTTCGAATTAGGTAAAAAATCTCTTTTAGTTTTCCACTTGTCTGATCAGTATTGAACTTTGATTGATTGTATCAGTATGGTTGTCATTTACCAAGGTTTTTTCAATCAGATATGTTCTTCCATTATACAATTCCATACTTTCTATTGTCTTATTGCTTGAATCTACAAGTTTTATTGGATTTATAGCTGATTTTCCATCTCTTTTATTGAATTCAACAATTGTTTCCCTTTCATTTACTACAATCCTGTAAAAGTTTCCATCAATGGATTCTGGCATTTTGATCTTCTTTCTAAATCCATATCCATTTGAATTCACCTCATTTATAGAGTTTGCAATATGATTTGCCAAAATCCTTCCTTTGCTGTTTTCATGGATTTCAATATTGGAATTCAAGCTATTTTCTATCATAGGCAAATTGATAATTAAAAGCAGTATTACAATCAATGTGCAAAATAAAAGTTCTATATTGATTATTCCTTTTGAATCCATAGGTACTCTTTTAATTTTATTATTATTTAAATATTTGCTAATATTTCAAGTAAATCTAATTGTATAATTGTTATTTTTCAATTTAATTATAATTTAACAATTTTTTTATAATTTCGAATGTTTAAATCAATATTTTAATCATTTAGAAAAATTTCATTATAAAAAATTATTTAAAGTATTGAATTATAGTATAATATATAAAAACTGATTTTTTAAAAAATATCATTAAATTTTCGGCTATTTATGGTCATGAGAACTTTAGGAGTAATTGAATGGTTTTAGTTTCTTATTTGAATCCCCTATCACAGGAAGGAAGGAATATAGTAAGGGGATTAGGCGGTCTTGAGGAGATATATTCCCAAAATGATGATCTTATGGATATTGTTATCCATACAAACCGTCAAACCATTTCCAATCAGGAAGTTGTTCCTGAAACTCTCGTAGATTTGGCTATAAATAGAATAAAATGGTATATTGAACGTAAAAACAATAAGAATTTCAATCCTAACGATTATGCCTACTTTTCCAATGAAATGATTGCTGAATATGATACCATTGCCTTTCATATATTAGCACAAGCAATCGCTAATAAGTTTAGGCCAGGTTCCCGTGAGGTTAAGCTGTTTGTGGAATCTCAAGGACTGATGATTGAGGATAGGTTAATCAAGCTTCCGCTATCAGAAAGGAAAGAGGCTGTAGATAAGATCTTAAGCGATTTGCTTATTCAGGATGGCATTGAATGGTCTTTCCTAAAGGATTTGATTGCCACTAAGAAATTATCATTGACAGACCTTGTTCTTCAGAATGGTGAAATAGTTTTGGATAGGGAAGAGTTTGTTTTCTCATTTGGTGATGAATTCACTGACAGGTCTCCAGATAGGATTTACGACATATTGATTGGAGATAACCTTAGAGAGCTTATTTTAACTAAATTGCTGATGCAAAACACTGAGGATTACATAAAGTCAATTCAGGACCAATTGGCTATAGTCGAAATGCACCCTGCAATTGTGGAATTAGGTGAAATTCTTGATGAGGCAATTACAGAATCATTAGCTAAATACAGCACTTATTATGCAAGCGGTGGCGCTTACGGCAATATGGAAATTGGAAAACTCATTAGGGAAGCTTTCCCACCATGCATTGAAAACACTGTAAATGGTGTTTCATCTGGTGGAAGAAATGATGCGATTGTCCTTCTTTTAACTTCATTCGTATCCTATGCAAGGCTCTATCCAGGTATTTTCGGTTCAGACAGAACAGTAAAGGTTTCAGACATTGATACAAACCTGAACATTACATTAAATGAGATATTGCCACTTATCTTTGAAGCAGCAGACAACTGTACACCTCCTTTATTTGAGGATCAGCCTCAAGAAAAGATAAACATCATTTCAAAATTAGGATTTGGAATGCATGAGGAAGTAAGTCTTGAAAATGAGGGGGAGACCAAATGGTACACTCCAATGAGCTGTGAAAAGATCAAGATGCATCTTCCGCACCTTTGTAAGGAAAATAAGGATTGCGCTAAGATAAACAATCCATTGAGCTATTATTCGAGGAAAAAGTGGATAATGAGCAAAAATGGTGAATTGCCTTCTGATAACTCTAAAGAGGATTCTAAAGAATAGCATTATCTTAATTTTAAAATAGTTTATGATTAATAGGTATAGTCATCCTCATCGTAGTATCTTAGGATTATTGAATGTTCGAAGTCTTGATAGTTGTTGAAATGGTATTCCTCGTAATCTTCAATGAGAATCTTTATTTGCCTTTCCTTTTTATCAATTGATTCTATCCTGCAGAACTCATCCAAGAGTTCTGGGTCATAGTCATCGAAATACTCTTCTTCCTCTTCTTTTTTCAATTTGAATTCAAGGAACCTTTCGTATTCATCACCATCTAGAATTTCCTCTTCATCATACAATTCCTCTTCAGATTCAATCTTATAGAGTTCAATGTGGTCATTGTCATGGCTCATGTCAAGCAATTCGTTTATATTCAATCCGATTCCTTGAACCTTTCCTGTCTTTAGGTTGATGATTGTTTTTCCAGTTGATTCATAAGCTGTCCAGTTATCAAGTGCAGGCTCTATGATTTCCCTTATGCTTAAGCTTTCTATAAGTCTTCTAAGTTCCTCTTCACTTAGCATTTCTATTCTCCATTTCGCTTTTTTAGCTATTTTTCATAAGCTATTTTAATTACAATAAGTTTTAAGTATTACCTAAATCATAAATATTTTTACTTATATATAATATTTATTTAAATCCATTAAAAACTTTATTTAATTATTTTTATTTTTCGAATTTGACTTTTGGTGATTTTATGTTTGGCACTTCAAGTATTCAGGAAAGAAGAAGATACTACAGGGAGGAATGGTCTGAAAAGGACATCCCTGACTTTATCGCAGAGGGAATCACTAAAAGGGAATTCGGTTTTGACCATTTAGGGCATGGCCCTAACGATAGATATAAGGTATTTTTCGGAACAAGGCCTTTAAAACGATTTTTAAGAACAAAAGCCCCTTTTGCAGCATACATTTCAGTAGCATTCTATGCAAATCCAAGAAATCGTGGAGGATGGGAAAAGGCAGAATACATATTTGACATAGATGCAAAGGATTTGCCTATCCGTTCCTGCAGTTGCGATGGAGTCTGTGAGATTTGCTTAGGTGAAGCCCTTGAGAGGGTAAACATCATGCTAGACACCTTAAAAGGAGATTTAGGCCTTAAGAACATACATCTCATTTATTCTGGCAGAGGATTCCACATAAGGATACTTGATCCTGTAATGATGGAAGCGGACAGTGACTTGAGAGGAGAGGTTTTGAAATATGTTGCAGGTGCCGAAGTTCCAAAATCACAGTATCCAAATCCAAGTGGAAAACCTTATAATTTTGAGCATTTCTCAATTCCAATAGCTTATCCTGCTATTTTCACTGAAAAAGTTAAATACAACATTCTTCACTTGAAGGGAGATGAAAAGCTTGATGGAATCAACAATAGATTGTTGAAGGACATCGTGAAGAATAGGGATTGTCTTTATGATGATGATTGGGGTTCATTCAAGCAAGCGATTGGTCCAAGAAGGTATAAGGATATGGTGAATGCAATGGCAAGAGTAAACCTTGCAACAATCGATGCAAAGGTAACCATTGACTTAAAGAGAATCTTAAGACTTCCAAGTTCACTTCACTCTAAAGTGAGCATGAAATGCGTTGAGGTAAAGAATCCTGAAACATTTGATCCGTTCAAGTCAGCTGTTCCTAAGTTCGTTTATGAAAGAAAGGATGAATCCATTGCAGAAAAATAGATGTTTAAGTTTCTATTGAAATTATACTTTTTTTAATAAAAAATAGATATTTTTTTAATTTTTTTGCTGATAAGATTATACTTTTTTTAATAAAAAATAGATATTTTTAAATTAATCCTAAACAAATATATTATTAAGAATTAATTTATTTAATTTATTAATTTCATTAAGGAGGTTCAATATGTTGAATAAGAAACTTATAATCGGTTTTATTATTGCATTGATTGCTCTAATCGTAGTTGGTTTTGTTGCATTGAATTTTGTTCCTCAAAATGACATTCTTGATTTGAACTTAACAGACAATGCAACTGAAAACATTACTGAAAATCTAACTGAAAACTTAACGGTCAACATTACAGATGATGCAGTTAACGGTTCAGAACTTGCAGCTAATGAAACTGCTGTTGTAGATGCAAACAATACTAATGCAAGTTCCGATATCGATGAAGGAGATGTATTGAAAAAGCAAACTTTCACTGTCACAGCAAATGAAACTGGTCAGTATAAAGGAATGGAACCTGGAACCTATGTACTTTACTACACAGAAAACGATGGTCCTATCAAAATCGATAAAGTAGGATAATTAAATTTTTAATTTTTTTACTTTCTTTTTTCTTTTTTTTAAATTTTTTTAATTTTTAATTTCTAAACTTTTTTATTTTTCATCTAATAATTTTTTTACACATCTAAATAGCATAGAGAGATTTTTACTTATTTCTTCGTGTCTGCCTACATTTAAAAATGTTGTTTTTCTTTTCTTAATTTCTATTTTTTCTTCACTTTTTTCTAGCATTTTCCCATAATTTATAATGTTATTTAATACATATAATTCTACTGGTGATAAATATATGAATCAAGTAAGACTGACAGCAGCCATTGAACATCTTAAATGTCGACAGGTTGAAAATCCTGAAAGTCTGCAAGAGGCAATGGAAGAACGCAAAGAGAGAATTGCGTTTTATCAGGGATTCTCGCCAGACAAGTTATTGACTATGACCGAGGATGATTTCTACAAATATATCAGTCGCTTATGGGCGATGATTATTTGGGGAAATAAAAAATTTGTAGTCGATAAGATTATTGCTGATAACGGTTTTGACAACGTAAAAAAACAACTGGCTGAATTGCTCTTCGGTTCAAACGATATTATCAAACGTTGGGATAATTTCTTGAAAAAAATCAAGGGAATGGGACCGGCAACGATTAGTGAGTTGCTGTCATATTACAACCCTGATGAATACATG
>NZ_CALDKF010000076.1 GCF_937898925.1 uncultured Methanobrevibacter sp. | reverse complement strand
TTTTTTAGCTATTCTTCGTAAATAGCACCTAAAGGACACATGTCCATGCATATTCCACAGTCATCACAGCCGTCCTTAATGATCATTGTGTATCCTCTTTTCTCAATCAAGTCTTTTGGACAAACGGGTATGCATTTTTCACAAACTCCACATTCATCTAAATCAATAACTATCAATATATCGCCTCATAAAATATTTTTTGTGAATTTTGTAAATTATTAAAATCTAATTTTGATTCTTATAATAATTTAAATCTAATAAAATTAATTTAATAAATAATTGCTTTAATAAAATAATACTTAATAAAAATTACTTTAATAAAGTTTTATTTAATACTATTTTAAGATATAATCATTTTTCTTTATATAACTTTGTAAATTTTTGATTATTTCTTAATGATTTTCTGCCTAAGTCCCTTAATTTAAGCTTTTATCTAGGATTTTTCAATAAAAATTTTTTATATCCATAACATTTATATAGAATAAAGTTTAAAATAATATTGTTGTAATTATTATGCAAGGGTTCCCGAGCGGCCAAAGGGGAAGGACTTAAGATCCTTTGGTGTAGACCTACGAGGGTTCGAATCCCTTCCCTTGCACTTTTTTATAGATTTTTTCCGATTTTTACTGCCTTAGTGGCTCAGCCGGTAGAGCGCTACCTTGGTAAGGTAGAAGTCGGGGGTTCGAATCCCCCCTAAGGCTCTTTTTTTCTAATTAATTCAAAAAGGATTAATTAGTTTTTTTTATTTTTTTTTCAACGAAAGTTGTTTTTTTTTTAAATTAGTCTATTTAAGGTATCATACTCTAAGGTATCATACCTTAAATACTAATTGTAAGTTTTTTATAATCACAAGATTATTTTTTCTTATTTTCATTTGCTGTGAATTCATCGTTGGAGTTTATTGTTGTGAATTTATTAAGTCATGATAGTTTGAATTCATTATCAATCAATTTAAATATGATGAAATGTAAATTTTATTTGCAGTTATTATGATTTTTATTAAATTATGAAACTTAGAAATTAAAAAATATGGGTGATACTTTTGGTTAAACATTTTAACGTTATGATGGCGGCATTCATTTCTGGAACTGTAGCGTTGTTTACTTCAGTTTTAGGAGTTTCCGGTACAATCATTGGATCTGTATTGAGTTCATTCCTCTATCAATTGCTTTCAGGTTACTCTGAAGAGAAAATTGAGGAAGGTGCTTTGAGAAAACCTAAATTGGCTAATGAGATAGTTTATATTTTCCCATTGGTTGTAATAGGAATTATAGAATTGATATTCTTCTTGTCAGCATTGCATTACAGATTTGACATGATATTTGATTTCCTGGAGTCTGCTGTAGCAAATAACTTATTCAGATTGATGGGAATTGGTTTAATCATTTTAGGAGCTTATCCATATTTCAATTCAAACAATATTGACAAACGTAACGGTACTGTTGTTTTGATTGTAGGGGTATTGTTGCTTTTAAGAGGTCTTATGGACATTTCAAGCATCACTTCCAAAATATTCTATGCGGTGTTTGCTCCATTTGATTCATTGTTTGCGTTGGTTGTAATTGTTTTATTGGCACTTGTGATAATCAATATACTAATAAGTTCAGATAAGGAATATTTCAAGTCAAATGAATTCATCAATAAGCATAGGCCAAGAAAGCCTCATGCAAGAAAAGTGGACACTTCATTTGGAAGAAACGCTAATGATGATAGAGACTTCAATCATAATCAATCCACTCATTACAATAGGCCTACTCATAAATCTAAGAATTCAAATCATGATTCCAATAGAAATCCTGAACCGCTTCCAATGTATGAAGAGGAAGTCATTTTGGTAAATAATCCTGAGGATCCTAATAACCCTATTAAAAAAAGAATCTTAAAAAGAGTAAAAACAGAATATGATGCTGAAGAGGACGATTATCAGGATTTATATATTCTTGATGAATCTGAATAAATAAGAATGAGTAATTTTTTTTAATTTAAATGATGGGAACTATGTTTTCCCATATGCTTTCTTTTTTTATTAATTTTTATTACTTTATTAATTTATTATTTTAAATCTATAATTTTATTAAATCTTATTGCTTTTTTAAATTTTTATTAATTAAAAAAATCCATTAATTTTAATTGGACCTTCTCCAGGTGTTACCGCATTTTGCACATCTGATGAAATATGTTGGAGCCTCATCAGCAGATCTTGTTTGGACTGTCCACCAGTATCCCTTTGTTCCTCCGCATTTATAGCAGGTAATCTCTTTTGTAGGAAGAGCTACATTGTTATTGTCAGTTACAATGACTCCAACCTCTTTCTTTCGCTCTCCTTCGAACTGATACTCTTCCTTGATGTCTTCATCGGATATTTCTTCCACATATCCGCAATCACATTCCAGCTTATTGTTCTTTGGTATCAGTATCTTACCGCAATCCGGACAGAATCTCATTATTTTTGCTCCAAAATTATGTTTCTATTGTAAAGATTTTTTTCATAAATTTACCATTCCCAATCTATCATTTTTATCATGATATTTTTGAATAATTTATCATTATTTGTAATGGTATTTATAAAATTCCTCATAAAAAATTCAATAATTTTCCATGATATTTAATGAAATTTCCATAAAAATTATTTTTCAATATTTTACTAGTTTCTTTATTATTTTCTTATAATATAAATTTTTATATTATTATTAACTTTATTTATCTTTATCAATAATTTTATCAATTTTTTCAAATTCCGATGCACTATTTTTCATCACATCTAATATTTATGAGAAAATTTTGGGAAATTCATAATAATTTGTAATAATTTATCATGATAAATCAACATATTTATATACAATGTTTATTAAAAGTTATAGTATATACAATGTTTACTAATTATCGTATATGAAAGAATGGAGGAAATATCAATGATTGAAATTCGCTTCCACGGACGTGGAGGACAAGGTGCTGTAACTGCAGCAGAGATTTTAGCTAAGGCAGCATTTAAAGATGGTAAATACTCTCAAGCGTTCCCATTCTTCGGTGTAGAAAGAAGAGGGGCTCCGGTTATGGCATTTACCAGAATCGATAGCGAACCTATCAATTTAAGATATCAGGTTTATAATCCTGATCATGTGATAGTTCTCGACGATGGTCTTTTAAGTGTTGTCGATGTTTATTCTGGATTGAAAGAAGATGGTGAAGTTATTATAAATACTCATGAAAAGGTCGAATCAGCAAGTCACAAGGTATTTGATGTGGATGCAACAGGCATTGCACTTGAAATTTTAGGTGTAAACATTGTAAACACCATTATTTTAGGATACTTTGCTAAGAAGACCGGTGAAGTAAGTATTGAATCACTTATTGAAGTAATTAAGGAAACTTTCCCAGGTCCAATTGGAGAGAAAAACGCAGTAGCAGCTCAAAAAGCTTACGATATGGCTTAGGTGGCTGTATTTAAAATTTATTAATTTATGAAAGGTGATTAAATGGTTTCTATTGGATGTGCAATTAGTGAACCTGGAAGTACACGTAAAAACAAAACAGGGAGTTGGAGAACTTTTAAACCAATCCTTGATAAAGAAGCTTGTGTAGATTGTGATAACTGTATCATGTTCTGTCCAGAAGGATGCGTAAACAAAGACCATGATATAGATTATGATTATTGTAAAGGTTGCGGTATTTGTAAAGTAGAATGCCCAGTTCAAGCTATTAAAATGGAAATAGAATAGCTAAGCTATTAAAAGAAAAAATAAGAGTGGAGAAAATTTTATGGCAAAAGAAATTATGACAACAAATAGAGCAGTTGCAGAAGCTGTAAAGTTAGCAAAACCACAAGTTGTTCCTGTTTACCCTATTACTCCTCAAACTACCATATCTGAATACCTCGCACAATTCGTTGCAGATGGGGATTTAGATGCAGAGTACATTAGAGTAGAATCTGAACACAGTGCAATTAGTGCTACTTTAGGAGCTTCCGAAGCAGGAGTAAGAGTATTTACTGCTACTTCATCTCAAGGTTTAATGTTAATGCATGAAATATTGTTTGCAGCTGCAGGTATGAGAGCTCCAATAGTAATGGCAGATGCAAACAGGGCAATTTCTGCTCCATTAAACATTTGGAACGATCAACAAGATTCCATCGCACAAAGAGATGCAGGATGGATTCAACTTTATGTGGAAAATGCTCAAGAAGGATTCGACACTATTCTTCAAGCATATAGAATTGCAGAGCATGAAGAAGTTATGTTACCTGTAATGGTATGTTTAGACGGATTTATTTTAACTCACACAGTTGAACCTGTAGACTTATTGGAACAAGCTGAAGTTGATACCTTCCTTGAACCATATGTACCTAAATTCGCTTACCTTGACCCTGAAAGACCAATGTCCTTAGGTAACTTTGCAGACCCTGAATATTATACAGAAGCAAGACATGACATGCAAGTTGCTATGGACAAGTCAATGGAAGTAATCAAGGAAGTAGGTGCAGAATTCGGTGAAAAATTCGGAAGAGAATACGGATTAACTGAAAGCTACTTATGTGAAGATGCAGAAATCATCTTAGTCTGTATGGGTTCAATGGCAAGTACAGTAAGATATGTAGTTGACAACTTAAGAGAAAAAGGCGAAAAAGTAGGTCTCTTGAAAATCAGATCCTACAGACCATTCCCATTCGAGGAAATTGATGAAATAACCAAAAACGCAGATAAATTGGCTGTACTTGATAAAAACTTCTCATTCGGTATTGGAGGAGCTCTTTTCGCAGACATAAAAACCAAATGTCACAAGGAAACCTATGGTTTCATTTTAGGTTTAGGTGGAAGAGACGTAATTCCTGAATACATTGAAGAAGCTGTAGAATTAACTAAAAATCCAGTAAAAGAAGTTACTTGGTTAGGCTTAAAGGAGGATGAATAATATGGAATTTCCTGAAGAAGAATTATTAGCACCAGGTCACAGAGGCTGTGCTGGTTGTGGAGCAGCTATTGCTGTAAGGCTTGCTCTTAAGGCATTAGGCAGAAACACTGTGGTTGCTTGTGCAACTGGTTGTTTGGATGTTATGACATCCCCTTATCCTGAAACTGCATGGGAAGTCCCATGGATTCACGTTGCTTTTGAAAACGCAGGTGCAGTGGCTTCCGGTGTAGAAAGAGCATTGAAAGCTCAAGGTAAAGAAGATGTTAATGTTGTTGCTTTCGGT
The DNA here is from genome assembly GCF_937898925.1 of uncultured Methanobrevibacter sp. GTDB lineage: Archaea > Methanobacteriota > Methanobacteria > Methanobacteriales > Methanobacteriaceae > Methanobrevibacter. The sequence continues at coordinate 2,561 of NZ_CALDKF010000076.1, read as the reverse complement.
GGTGACGGTGGTACTGCTGATATCGGTATCCAATCATTATCCGGTGCAATGGAAAGAGGTCACGACATAACCTATATCTGTTACGATAACGAAGCTTACATGAACACTGGTATTCAAAGAAGTGGAGCTACCCCTTACGGTGCATCAACAACCACTTCACCAGCAGGTAATTTAAGCTTTGGTGAAGACAAGCCTAAGAAAAACATGGCTTTCATCATGGCAGCTCATGGAATTCCATATGTGGCTACAGCATCAATTTCATATCCTGAAGACTTTATGAAAAAGGTTAAAAAGGCAGCTGAAACCAAAGGTCCTGCTTACATTCACTTACATCAGCCATGTACTACCGGTTGGGGATTCAAACCTGAACAGACCATTCAATTAGGTAGACTTGCTGTTGAAACTGGTGCATGGGGATTATTTGAAATTGAAAACGGTGAATTCAGAGTAACTTACAGACCTCAAGAAAGAAAACCTGTAGTGGAATACTTATCTGCTCAAAAAAGATTCAGACATCTTAAAGAAGAACAAATTAATGAAATCCAAGAATTCGTTGACAATCAATGTGAAGAATTAGGTATCTAAGGAGGGTCTCTATTGGAGAAATTAATAGTAGATAATGAATTATGTGATGGATGCCAGGATTGCGAAAAAGCATGTGAAGGAGTCCATGGAGTTCCTAGAATCACTATTCATGAATTAGACGGTTCCTATTTCCCTATTCGTTGTCAACAATGTGAGGATGCTCCGTGTGAGATCATTTGTCCAACAGGTGCAATGAGCAATTTAGGAGTAGATGTAACTAAATGTATTGCTTGTGGTTTCTGTGCAATGGCTTGCCCGTTTGGTGCAATCAGCATTCAATACAGCAATGCTCACAAATGTAATCATTGTGCAGACAGAGAAGAAGGTCCTGCATGTGTTAAAGCTTGTTCCAAAAGAGCTATTGCAGTTCATGACATTGCAAATGTCATCAAAAGGAAACAAAAAGAACACATTGAAAAAATCTATGGCTTGGATAAACCGGCTAAGAAGAAAGGTCTTCTCAGTGTCATTACAACTGATACAAGAGCTAGAAAACCATTAGATGGAGAATAGAGGTGTTGAAATGGATGAATTAAAAGTTAACCCAGAACTTTGTGTAGATTGTGGACTTTGTGAACGTAATTGTCCTAACAATGCAATTCGTGTTCATGATGGTGTCCCTTTATTCTGTATGCATTGCAGTCCTGAAAAAGCACCTTGTCTTGCTGTATGTCCAAAAGGAGCTATTGTAGCTTTAGGTGGAGCAATCACTATCAAGCAAGAGAAATGTATTGGTTGTGGACTATGTCACAGTGTATGTCCCATTGGAGCCATCACCATTAATGAAATAGGTCAAGCTACCAAATGTGATCTCTGTGAAGGCTATGACACTCAACAATGTGTTGAAGCTTGTCCAACTCATGCGCTCACAAATGATACAGAAAAGATAATTCATGATAAACAGGATAAAATATCCGAAGGATTTAAGAAAATTCAAACTTTACTCAAGTAATTTTTAAAGATTAATTTCTTTAAAAATTCTCTTTTTTTATTTTATTTTAAACTATTTTTTAACTATTTTTACTATTTTTACTATTTTTTACTAATTTATTAATTAATTTTTATAGATATTTCTCTTTTCTCACGATTTATTCACTATTCTTAGTAAATATTATATAATTATAGTTGAATAGATATTATTAACTAAACATTAGGAGAGATGGGATATGCTAGATAAAAAGTTTATTTTTTTAGTAATATTGCTCGTTGGCTTTATTAGCATTTCGTCTATTAGTGCTTTAGATGATGCTGCAAGCGATAATTCTATTTTGGATGAAAGCATTGATGATATTGGTGCTTTGAGCAGTTCTGATGAAGAACTTATTTCTTATGAAAATGATGATGGCGATGTTTTAGCCAAGGCAGATGGAGAAGCAGAACTATCAGAAGACCCAGGAACATTTTACCAATTAGAACACGCCATTAATGGCAATGAGGATTCTATAATTGAGTTAACAAGAGATTATACTTTCGGTGATTCCGGGTCTAAGTTTGAAAAGGGAATTGTCATAAACCGTTCTGTAACCATTAATGGAAATGGCATAACTATTGACGGATCAAACAAAGCACGTATATTCAATATCACTGCTGACAATGTCATAATCAATAATATTACTTTTAAAAATGGTAAAGCAACATATATTAATGATGTTGAGGATATTTATGGTGGTGCTATTTACTGGTCTGGTGCAAATGGTTCTGCTGTAAATTGCATTTTTAATGATAATAATGCAAATCAGTATGGTGGTGCTATTTACTGGTCTGGTGCTAATGGTTCTGCTGTGAATTGTTCATTTAATGATAATTATGCAATGTATGGTGGTGCTATATATGGCGGTTCTGCTGTAAATTGTAATTTTACTGGCAATGATGCATCTTGGGGTGGTGCGATATGCTATAAATATGAACCGGGTTATGGTTTTGATTATGATGACTTCTGTCATGTTGTGAATTGTAATTTTAATGGTTTTTAGTAT
>NZ_CALDKF010000075.1 GCF_937898925.1 uncultured Methanobrevibacter sp. | reverse complement strand
AGATGATGTTTACATAACCACTGCAGTTGACGGAATTCATTCAAGACTCAGTGAATATCCATTTTTAGGTGGTTTCCATGTAACAAGAGCTACTTTAAGGGATGTCTGTGTAATGGGGGCAGATCCAGTAGCTATTTTAAGCGATCTTCACTTGGCTGATGATGGGGATATCGGCAAATTGTTTGACTATACTGCAGGTGTATGTGCAGTATCTGAGCTAATTGATGTTCCTCTTGTCGCAGGAAGTACCTTGCGTGTAGGTGGAGATATGGTGCTTGGTGATAGGTTAGTCAGCTGTGTTGGAAGTGTAGGTGTTTCACAGTATCCTCCAACTGCAAGAAAAGGAGCAACTGAAGGAGATATCATTCTTATGACTGAAGGTGCCGGTGGTGGAACAATCACTACAACTGCACTCTATAACGGTTACTTTGATGTTGTATGGGATACAATGAACATCAGTTTTGTAAAGGCCTCCAAGGCATTGTTTGCAGCAGATTTAGTAAAAGACGTTCATGCAATGACTGATGTAACCAATGGTGGTCTTAGAGGGGATGCTCACGAAATCTGTGAAACAACAGGTGTAGGATTGGAGTTCTATCATGACAAGATCAAGTCAACTGTAGCGCCAAATGTATTGAATATGCTTGAAGATTTGGATATTGATCCTCTTGGAGTTTCCACTGATTCACTTATGCTTGTAGTTCCTCCAGAAATTGCTGAAGATGTTAAAAAGGTAGTTTCTGATGTTGGAGTGTACATTACAGAAATCGGTGAGGTAAACAATAAGGGGTCTCCTATTCTTCTTAAGGAAGATGGAACAGAAGAAACTTTAGTTCCATTATTTAGAGAAGCTGCATACACTAAAATCAAGAAATTGGTTGGAGATACAACCCCTGAAGACTTTGAAATCATGAAGGAAAAGGTTCAAAAGGCAGCTGATAATTCCATTAAGAAAAAAGAAAGAGTTATTGATTATATTTTATCAAATAATAAATAATTTTATTTATTAATTAATTTTAATAATTTCAATGGTTTATTATTTTAATTTTTTATTAATTTTTTATTTTTATAGATTTTTATTCTTAAAATTAAATAGGTGATATAAATGGCAGAAGGTGCAGAAAGAATAGACGAATTCATGAATGAAGCGGGAGTATTTTTCTTAGCAACTGTTGATGGAGACAAACCAAAGAACAGACCTTTAGGTTTCCATCTCCTCAAAGATGGTAAGATTTACTTCGGTGTAGGAAACCATAAGGACGTATACAAACAAATGGAAGCAAATCCTTATGTTGAAATTGTAGCGCTTGTAGAAACTGATTTCTTAAGATACTATGGAAAAGCTGTATTTGAAGAAACCTATGATATGGCAGATGCTATAGTTGCAGGAAATGAGTTCTTGCAAGGAATCTATAATGATGAAACCGGTTTTAAAATGGCTATTTTCCACTTGGAAGAAGCTACTGCTGAAATTCGTGATGTAACCGGTAAAATCAATGAATCATATAATTTCTAATTAAATTTCTTTTTTTGTTTTTTTATTTTTTATCTTATCTTTTTTTAATTCTTTTTAAAAAGGTGTTATTTATGGGCTTAATTGGAAACATTATTGGAAGCTTTAAAAAATATAATGAATTGGATTTGGCTAGAGACTTTAAAGCAGAATATGAAGCCAACAATTTGGAAAATATGAAATCAATTGTAGATAAATTTGTTGATCATTTCCATGATTCCTATTTTGCCTCCTGTTCCATGGCGATTTATGTAATCCTATTGTACAAAAAGGATCCTATGAAGGTACCTCCAAATAGGCTCAATAACCTAAGCATTATGGAACGCAACATAAAATATTTTGATACCCTTGATACCAGTTCATTAGATGATGAGGAGTTGGAATTAAGGCAATGGTATAGAACTGAAGTTCAGAAAAATGTCAAGTTAATGGAATCAGAAGGATTAAAATTTTCATCTGATTAATAATCTTTTATTAAAACTTTAGTTTAAGAACTAAATCCTGCTCAATTTTTTTATTTCGTATGCAAAATGTTCATTATTCTATTTTTATTAAAGCCATAATATATTTATTCATAAATATATTTAGGCATACCAAAACTTTATATTCTATCATTTAAGATATTTAATTAGATGTTAAATTTTCTATATTAAACAAAGAAATCTAAATTAAGAAATTATATTTATAGGTGTCAATATGGGCTTTTTTAAAAATATGGGAAATCCACAAGGTAAATTAGGCAATATTCAACTGAAATCAATGAATAAGGAACACACTCCCGTTTCTCTATGGGGATTGAAACATTTAGATATCTCTCCAGATGAGGTTATATTGGATGTAGGCTGTGGTGGAGGGATGAACATTAATCGTATGGCTCAAACTGCAAAGAAGGTTTATGGTGTAGATTATAGTATTGAAAGTGTAAATCTTTCTCGTGAAGTAAATAAAGATCTGATTATCCAAGGTCGTGTAGAAGTTTTAGAGGGCAATGTTCAAAGCTTGCCTTTTGAAGACAATACATTTGATATTGTAACTGCATTTGAAACTGTCTATTTCTGGCCAGATATAGAAAAATCATTTGGTGAAGTTAAAAGAGTTCTTAAACCTGGAGGCATGTTTTTAATTGGGTGTGAAACAAATGGTGCAGGGTTCTTTATGAGGTTATGTGAAGGATTAATGAACATGACAGCTTATACTGATGCCGATTTGTGTCAATTTTTAGAGAATAATGATTATAAAGAGATAAAAACATATTTAAGAGATGGAAAATCCAAAAAAGAGACAATCAAATATGATGGAAAGGAGATTACAATTGATGATGATTATGATCACTTTTCACTTTCAGACAGATTCGTTCAATGGATGACCATAACTGCCATAAAATAGGTATAGCTTTTAATTTTTTTATTTTATTTTATTTTATTTTATGTTGTTTTTTGATGAATTTATTCTTCTTCTTTTTTTATTTTTATCGTGATTTATATTCTTAATTAACTTTATTTAGTTTAAAGTCTATACTATTAATTATAATATAAGGGCGTTATATTATTACAAAAATCGTTGATTTTATAAATAAATAATTTAGGTGACACAAATGGAAAAGGAAATCATTGCAGCGATGATGGCTTCTACTTTAGACATGGATAACTTGACCAGTGATAGGATAGAAGCATTAACTAAAGGACATGGTATGTTAAATCTTGCAGCAATTTGTTCTGCAAATTCTATTGCAAATGATGTCTTAAGAGGAACAAATATAATGTTGACTGATGAGAATGTCGGCAGACTTCCTATTGATGATATCTTAAGAAAAGCTATTGAAGCTGCAGAGGAATGTGGTGCAGATGCGGCAAATGCGGCATTGATCAGTGCAGCTTTATGTTATTTTGCGGGAACTAATGCTCAAGCAGGGGTTCCAGCAGGAAACAGGAAATTAGGTGCTATGGCAAGAATAATTGCAGGTGTGGACCGTTGTGGAGTTCTTGCAATTCCTACTCCTAAAGCAAACAATAGGATATCCGGTTATGCAGCAGTCAGAGCAGTTTATGATGAGGTATTCAATAACACTTTAACTCCTATCGAAGGGGCTATTCTTCCTTTAGGTGTAGGTGGAGGCCCATTGTATGGACATAATGCGTTAGGAGAAGATATAGGATTTTCTGAGCTTGCTAAAAAAGGAGCATATGCGGGAACCAAAGGAATGTTGACTGCATACTCTAATGTAGGTATGCCTCCAAGTCCAATAATCGCAGCTATCTTTGGTGTAGCAGCTATCTTGGAGATTGTTCACCCAGATTCTGAAGTTGCAGAGGAATACGGTGAATTCTTTGTAGCAAATAGTGCATATGTAGCTGGTTTAGGTGCTTGTGAAGCGGCAGGATTACCTGAAAAATTGCATATTAGAGGAACTGGTGAAGAATATGACACTGCGACTGTTGTAGGTGACTTTGGAGTAATCATGAAAGACATTGGAGGTCCTAGTGTAGTTGGTATGATTGCATTTGAAGAAATGCTTTCAGCATTTGAAGAATCATTAGCTATTGGTGCAGGATTCTCTGGCGGTCCATTGCAACCACCTTTAGGTCACATGACTGCAGATGCGGTACTTGCACTTAAAGTCTTGCTTGCAAATGATGGGGATGTTGATAAGGCTGCTGAAGCTATTAATGAAGTAAAATCTAATTTCTATCTTGAGCCAACAATAGCTAAAATAGCTACAAATACCATTGCTCGTAAATCTGAACAAGTTAGAAGAGGACCAGTTACAAAAGCTATGATTTTGGCAACTGAAGGTGCATTGACTGGAGAAACTTTAAGAATTGCAGAATTTACTTACAATAAACTCAATGAAGGAATGACCCTTAAGGAAATCACCAAAGCTCTTGATGATGAAAAACTTAATAATGTTCAAACTGCAGCTTCTGGACTGTTTAGTGGCATGATGGGCAAGGATATCCAAATCAATATTACTAATTATTCTGGAAGGTCACGTAGAAAAGAAAATCCATTCTTAGATAATTATCCTGGTTTTGACACTCGTGCTGATGTAGAAGTAACTGTTGATGGTGAAAAAATAGTCTTTGAAGAATTGGCTAATAAGATCTTACCTGATGCAATGGTAAATAAAAAAATGGATATATTGGAAGCTATTCCTCTTGCAGCAGTCCCTATTACTGAATTGCAATTATGCGGTCACACTATAATCAATGTGATTGTTCCTGCAGCAGTTGCAGGGGCTATGGGATATGCTGATGGTGATTTAAAAGCCATTGCAAAAGAAACAGTTCGTGGGGCTTATGTAACATCCTCTATTCCTGGAGGAATGGAAAGGGCAATGGATGTAGCAAAACGTGCAGCTACTATAATGAAAGATTTGAATTAAATTTTTAAACTGACTGGCCTGGATAAGATCTAGGCCTTATTGGTTTTTTAATTTTTTTATCAAAATTTTTTTCTTGCGGGTAGATTTCATGTTAATAATGACTACAATTGATGATTTGCCTCCTGAAGGTATTCCTTATATTACAGATAAAATAATGGACAGCGGAGCTAAAAATGTTCATATAATCAACGCTCTTACCAAAAAAGGAAGAATGGAATATATTGTCCTTGTTGATTTTGAAGAAGAATACTTTGATGACATTTCAAGTCTTTTAGCTTTGGAATTTGGTACAATCGGTATGAAAATCTTTAAGCATGAACATAAAAGGTTCCCATATGAATTAATTGAAAAAAAGGTCTTAATTAGTATCAATGATTCTTCTTTAGAATCTGTTGCTAAAATAAAGTATTTATTTAGTGATGATAATAAATTAATTTCATTAAAAGCAGAATATGAAGATTTGAAACTTTTAGCAAAAGATTTAAATCAAAAAGGTTATGATATTTCATTTTCTAAACTAAAAACCATTATTGAGGCAGAAGCTTATAAGAATCCAATTGATTCAGAGTCAATTTTAATTAGTTTGTAATATTCTTTTTTTAATTTTTTTATTTATTTTAATCTTTTTATTTTAAATATAATTTGCATTTTAATCATTATTTTTCAATTTTAATCAAAACCCTAATCTTAAATCAATATTAAACTCATTTTAATGCTCTAAAAAGCTTTTTATATGATTAAATCAAATATAAATTTACAAATATTCATGTGATTTTATGTTTAATTTAATCAAGGACAATAAGGGATTCATATCTTTAATTGATGCATTGCTTTCCATTTTCATATTGCTTATGGTCCTCATTGCTTTCAATATGATAATTGATATTGATGTCCCAAGTTTATCTGAAGAAAACAGTGATTTCAAGACAAGTCAGGACATTATGGAGATCATGTCATCCAAGGTCGATGGAAGGGATTATACTTTAATTGAAAGGATATCATATATCTTATCAAGCAATAACAATTCCATTGCCTCAAAAAGAGAAGTAAAATTGTTATTGGATGATTTCTTTTCAGATTATTTAGAAAATAATCATCGTTATGCTTTTGTAGAAAGCAATAATTTGAATGGAGAAGTATTGTCTTCTAATGGAGACTATGAAAGTTCAGACAGGGTCAATGTAGCTATTAGAAACTATGGAAATTACTCCTATAAATTGTATTTATTCTAATTCCTTTTTATCTATTCTACTTTCATTTTTGTGTTCATAGCCAAGATTTATATATTGGAATATACTAATATAATTATGTTATAATAGTACCTGACTTATTTTAGACTATTTTTACTATTTTTCATTTGTTCCTGCCCTGGTGGTGTAGCTTGGATAACACGTGGGACTGCGGATCCCATTCCCCGGGTTCAAATCCCGGCCAGGGCATTTTTTTATATTTAATAACTGATTTCACTATTTTTATTTTCGAGGAATAGCTATGCTTAATGCAAATACTTATGTAACAAAGGAAGAAGGTATCGGTGGAACAATAAGAAACAGATGGGAAGACTTTTATGTAGAGGAAATCCCTGAAGTGATTCCAGATGGAGAAGGTCCAAACATTTACATTTGGATTGAGAAATTGGGAAGAACAACTCTTGATGTTCTCCTTGATATTGCAAGAGACCTTCATATTGACAGAAAAAGAATGGGTTTTGCAGGAATGAAAGACAAGAAAGCCATTACTCGCCAATGGATCTGCATAGCTAATATGGATTCTGAAGAACAGTTCAATCAAGTCAAGGCATTGGAAGGAACCATTCACAACACTGAATTCCTCAAAGTTGTAAGAGGAAGAAAAAAGTTAAGAATGGGTCAACTTAAAGGAAATAAGTTCAGAATATTGGTTAAGGATATTGATGGAATGGATAGTGAAGATGAGGATTCACGTAAATTAGCTATTGAAGATGCAGCTAAAAGAGCAGATGCCATTTTAAAGACCCTTGAGAAAACTGGTGTTCCTAACTATTTCGGTTGGCAAAGATTCGGAAAGCCAAGAACCAACACTCATTTGGTTGGAGAAGCTCTCATTCAAAATGACTTAAAGGAAGCAGTGAGAAGATATATCGGCAATCCTTCTCCAGAAGAAGGTGAAGAAGCTAGAGCAGCTCGTCAAGCATACGATGATGGAGACTGGGAAAAGTCCTTGGAATTGATGCATCCTGGAATGCGTTATGAAAAGATGATGCTTAAGGTTCTTATTAAAGAGAAAAAAAGAGCTATTAGAAAGATTGCTGAAAAGGAAGGAATCGAACCAGAAGAAGTTGACAAATCTCAAGTGGAATTGTCAGATAAGGCCTATAAGAATGCTATTCATGCACTTCCAAAGCCTCTTCAAAGAATGTTTGTTCATGCTTACCAATCATTTTTATTCAATGCAGCAGTAAGTGAAAGAGTGGCTATGGGAATGGACAAATACATTGAAGGAGATATCGTTATAGATAAGGAAGAAAGGATAGTCAGAGACAAGACCAATGAAGAGTTTCAGGAAATGGTATCTTCCTTTGAAATAAACCAGACCTGTCCTTTGTATGGTACAAAAGTTCCTTTTGCTGGTGGAGAAGTAGGCAAGATGGAAGAAGAAATATTGAATAGTTATGGCTTGACCAAAGCTGATTTTGAAGTTCCTAAAATGCCTCGTTTAGGAAGCCATGGGCTTAGAAGGGCTATGAGATTCCAGGTATGGGATGCAAGTGCAGTGGCAACTGATGATGGGGTAATGTGTGAATTCTCTATAGACAAGGGGTCCTATGCAACTGCAGTCTTAAGGGAAGTCATGAAAAAGGATGTTTATTAATTCTATTTTTTTAGAAAATAGCGTTGGGATTTTTATTTGCCTTTCAAAGACACATATAAAGACCTAATAATTGTAATCAAGCAACAGATAATGATTGCAATAGGGTATCCGAGTAGTGCTATAATGAATCCAACAATGAATATTGCAAATGGAATGTACAATGCATCTCTAACATTCAGTGCACTTTTTAAGTATTCCTCATTTTTCTGATTTATTTCAAGCAAGGATTTTGCCATATAATATAGGATTATATCAACGATAATAAAATCAAGGCCGTATAATGCTTGTGGAATGAACTCATTTGGATGATTTGCAACGAAGATTGTCAAATAAGGAATCAATGAGAATACAAACATCAATAAGATGTTTTGCCAAATGATTTTAGTATTGATCCTATCAACATGATTGTAGATTAAATGGTGGTATTGCCAAAGGTTAGCGCATACTAAAAAGCTTATTACATATGCAAAATAAGATGTTTTCAAAGCCCAAATTGATGCAAGGGATGCAGTTGCAGGTTGTGGTAATTCCAAAACAAGCACAGTTACAATAATTGCAATGATTGCATCATAAAAGGCTTCGAGCCTACCTGTTTCCATAAAATTCTCTTCAGCCATAATTATAATTTTTTTATTATAACTATTTATATATTTGTAATCTGGCCAGTTTTAGTTTTCAATTAAATTTGATTGAGGTCTATTTTTCACTAAAACCCCAATATAAGCCAGTGCAGCTGACACAATTATAGCAAGCAATGTTGGACCTAATGGAATTGAATCAAGTCCTACAGTCAATTGATACACTATAAAACCTGCAAACCATGCAAACATGTTCCAGTACCAAATCTTTGTATTTCCAGTATCTTCTTTTGAAATGAAAAATGAAACCAAAAGCACTGCAGCCATAGGTGCAAACACTGATGCAATAAGATATAGGAATCCAATGTAGTGATCCATGATTCCTGAAATGGCAAGTATACAGCTTAAGATGCTGACTACAACTCCAGCAATTCTAGGATTGATTCTATTAACGATAGCCTTTGAGGATTCTCCAGCTGAATTTGCCGCTACAAAGTTGGATGTTACAGTTGAAAGAACTAGAATAATTACTCCTTGAGCTCCAAGACCTGCCATAAGGATTGATTGTGCAATGCTTGTTGTTCCAATTCCAACGATTTGCATACCTAAAACATACATCCAAAGGCTTGCTAAGGTATATGCAACTGCAGAAATCATTGTTCCATGCACTGGTTTTTCAACATCCTTAGTATAGTCTGAAATTACAGGAAGCCATGAGATAGGCATAGCTATTGATATTTCAAAAATATTCCAGAAGCTTAGTGAGGGGTTATTTGTGCTTGCAAAGGATGCAATAGGCACTACATTTGAAATGTTTCCTCCCAATAGCTTAAAGGATAGGATTGCAAGCAGTACAGTTAACACCACCATCATGACAGTGGTTACTTTTGATAAGCGGTAAAGTCCAACATAAACCCATATTGCAATGATTACAGAGAGAATTATACAGGTTAGAGTGAAGGATATTGGCAAATTCAATCCCATCATTGCTGCCGCACCTTGAGCATTCAGCACTGCTACCCATGCTATAAGCTGCATAACATTCAATGAGGAAAAGAATTTGGAACCGTAATCACCAAAAGTGGATTTGATGGTTTCCATAGCATTCACTCTTAGGCGTGCACCGACTAATCCAGTAAAAAATAGTAAAATTCCACCTATAATGTGTCCAAGCACCAATGGAAGCCAAATGGAATCAATTGGGGCTGAGGAAGCAAGCTGTATTCCTGCTTCTATTTCTGAAACAGAGATAGCTACTCCAAACCAGATAACCCCATTTGAAAAAAGACCAGTACGATTTTCCATGTTTTGCCTACTTTAAAGTGGATTCAATAAATAATTTCAAATATATTTTTATTTTTATTTTTTAACAATTAAATTGTTGTGTTTTAAAATGTCTTTAATAAATCGTAAAGTTCAGGAATTGCCTGTTCGAATTTAACTCCATAGGTATGAGTTTCATCACCAATTGTTTTTTCAATTGCCTTTTTAGTGAATTCTCCAGCTATTTTAGCTGCAGCTGAAGAGGATTTTCCTAACATTGTTGATCCAACAAATGATGAAGCAAAGACATCACCGGTTCCGTGAGATACATAGTCTACCTTATCATTGTAGACAATATCAATTGTGTCTTCAACTTTATCTAAAATGATCATTCCCATTTCATGATTGTCATTTTCATATCCTTTTAGGATAACATATCTTTTAGTGAATTGGGAAAGCTCTTTAGCCATTTCCAACATTTCCTCTTTGGAGAATGTTTCTTTCCAAGGCTTATGGAGTATATAACAAGCTTCAGTTGTGTTAGGTAGAATATAGTCTCCTAATTTACAAAGCTCTCCCATAGCATCTGCGAATTCCTGGTCAAATCCATTGTAGAATTCTCCATGGTCTGCCATAGCAGGGTCTACAAATACAAGTCCCCCATCTTTTAATCTTGAGTCTATAATGTCTTTTATGTAATCTAATTGTTCTTGTGATGCAATGAAACCAGTATAGATTGCATCAAAACTTATTCCTTCCTTTTCCCAATGTTTTCTAATTTCAGGAAGGTCTTCTGTCAAGTCTCTTACAGTGAAATCTGTAAAGCCAGATGTATGTGTAGATAAGACTGCAGAAGGAAGAATTGCAGTTTCAATTCCAAAAGCAGAAACTACAGGGAGTGCAACAGTTATTGAACATTGTCCATAGCATGAAATATCTTGAATAGTTAAAATTTTTGTTGTTTTGTTCATTCTTTCAAACCTATTAGCATTTTTAATGATACAGTTAATTACTTTTTAATTTTTAATATATAATAATTTTTGTAATTAACTTAATTTACATTTAAGTAAAAATTATAACAATTGTTATATTTATTATTGTATATAAAGTTTTTCTTAAAAGGGTTAATTTATTAAAATAAGGATTTTTTTATTTTTTTTTAAAAATTAGGGAGGCAGGTGTTTATTTTTTTTAAAAAAATAGGTTTAGAAGAATTTTTTATTAGAATATAGTTTTATTCTACATTATTGAGTAGGGTATAGATGGTGTCCATTGAATCAAGGAATTTCTTTTTCTCTTCTTCACTCATTTTTGATACAATTTCATTAAAAACTTGATTACTTATCTCAATATGCTCATTTAAGAATTCTTGTCCTGATTTGGTAATTGATACAAGATTTGATCTTTTGTCATTTGGATTGCTGACCACTTTCACATACCCATCTGAAATGAACTCTTTTAGAATCAGTGAAACATGCTGTTTAGAAATATTCAATTCCTTCACAATTTCTGATGCCTGTGCAGATTCAACTTCTAAAAGAAATACTAATACTTCAACTTGAACCCTTCCATATTTGCCTTTAAATGAAGACCAAAAGGCAGAAGTGATTTTTTTATTAAATATACTTCCAGTTTTAAAAGCTAATTCTGCATCAGTCATAGAAATTTCACCTATAAAAATATTGGGTGTTTAATCTTATTAAAATTTTTCATTAAAATCTATTTTTTATTTTTTACCAGGTTCTTGAGCCAAGTTCACGGAATTGAGCAACAGTAGGTACGTGTGAATTCATTCCTCCATCAACATTAATGATTTGGCCTGTAACATATGCACTCTCATCTGATCCGAAGAATACACATGCATGTCCGATGTCTTCTGGGCAACCATACCTATTTACTTCAATATTGCTAAGGAAGATGTCTTTCAATTCTTGTGCAACGAATGCTTCATTTTGAGGGGTTACAATAAGGCCTGGACGTACACAGTTGCAGCGAATGTCATCCTTACCGTATTGGAGTGCCACACATGAGGTTAACATATCAATTCCTGCTTTGGCACAGGCATATGCTGTTGCACCGAGGTCTCCACCAGTTGATGCCATAGAACCAATATTGACAATTGATCCTCCTCCATTTTCTTGCATGTATGGAATAACTGTTTTTATGGCAAAGAATGTTCCTCTAAGGTCACTTGTAAACATAGCATCCCACATTTCAAGAGTTAGTTCAGTTACGGAACCATCTTGTAAGCTTACATTAGCTGCATTGTTTACAAGAATATCAATCCTTCCACATTTTTCATTAACATCTTTGAACAATGCTTCAATTGAAGAAACATCATCAAGGTCCATAAAGTGGAAAAATGCTTCTCCTCCTGCTTCTTTGATTTCATCAACGATTTCTTGACCTCTTTCTTCTCTTCTTCCGCAGATTACCACTGTTGCGCCTTCAGCAGCATAGAGTTTTGCAATACCTATGCCTATACCGCTTGTTGAACCTGTTACAATTGCTATTTTATTTTCTAAACGATTCATGATACCACCTAATTTAGTCATATTATTATGACTATTATTTTTAAATATATTTTAATAATTTATAAATTTTTTGAAAACTTTTTCTATATTTTCATATATGTGAGGTTCTTTTGGCATTGGTTTTTTTTAAAATTTTTATAATAGAACTGATAAATTAATTATGATTAAAGATAATTTTTAGTATTTATCAAATATTTTAATAATCAAATCTATTTTCACATGTGATTTTATGATAGAATGCAGAAATATTTCTAAAGGAAAAGCAGAAGGGGAATTAATTGTATCCAGTGAAGCAATTAGTTTTTTAGGTGGAGTAGACCCTGAAACCGGTGTAGTGATTGACCCAAATCATGAACTCAAAGGAGAGTCAATTAAAGATAAGGTCCTTTTCATTCCGGGAGGTAAAGGTTCCACTGTAGGGTCTTATGTCATATTCCAGATGATGAAAAACAACACTGCTCCTAAAGCGATTATTTGCCTTAAGGCAGAACCTATTATAGCTACTGGCGCTATCATGTCTGATATTCCAATGGTTGATTCTCCATCAAGTGTTGAGGAATTGGTAAATGGACAAATGGTTGAAGTAGATAGTGATAATGGTAAAATAACTTTATTATAATCAATATAATTTTTTATTCAATTTAATTATTATACAATATAATCAATAAATATTAATGGGTGATTTTATGTCATCAATATATATTAAAAATGTAAACATTATAAATCCTTTTAGTGAGGAACCCCTTAAGGAAAGGCACGTTTTAATTGAAAATGGCAGAATAAAGTCATTGCATACAGAAGAGTCTTCATTATACAAAGACCATATTGTTATAGATGGTGAGGATGACTATCTTTTGCCTGGATTTATAGACTCACATGCCCATATTATGGCTAATGGATTTCATAAAGAGGATATCATGAAAGACCCTCTTTCATATTACTTTTACAATGCTGTAGATAATATGAAAGCAACCATTGATGCAGGGGTCACTACAGTTCGTGATACTGGACTTGCCGACATTGGAGTTAAGATGGCTCAAGAGAGGAAGATATTTCCAGCACCAAGACTGAACATATCCATTAAGCCTTTAGCAATTACAGGAGGGCATTTTGACCATTACTTGAATTCTGGCTTTGATATGGAAATTGCATATCCTGGTTTTCCAGTTGGAACCTGTGATGGAGTGGAAAGTGTTTTAAGGAAAACCCGTGAAGTCATTAGGGCTCGTGCGGACTTTATCAAGATCATGGCAAGTGGAGGGATTCTATCTCCATACACTACTCCAGATATAGCGCAATTCAATAAGAAGGAATTGAAAACAATTGTTGATGAAGCAGAAAATCATAAGTTAAAGGTAGCTGCTCATTGCCACAGTTTAGAGGGAATCGAAAGATGTGCAAAGGCTGGCATAAAGTCAATAGAGCATGGTACATTCATTGATAAGAAAACTTCCCAGTTGCTTGCTAAAAAAAG
>NZ_CALDKF010000074.1 GCF_937898925.1 uncultured Methanobrevibacter sp. | reverse complement strand
TGTTAAATAATCTAAAAACATCCCTCAATACTTTATTCTGTTCATCATACGAATCAGCTTCAAATGATGATGATTCAGAAATAGAGGCTAACATTTTTGCATCTTACCTAATCATGACTTATGAAGGTTTGGAAAGATATGCAAAAGTTAACAATCTCACAGAATGGTCCTTAGAAGAAATCATAAGAGCTGAGCAATATTTCCAAATAAGCCATCATGCAATGCTATTCAGACTTAGGGAACATGATTTCATAAGTCTTGAAGAATGTAAGGAGCTTAGGTCAGTTCAAATTGGTTATAATGCTAGAATCAATGGATTTAGTGATAGATTATATGTTCCATCTGCTAAATCAGAAAAATATTTCTCATTAGGTAAATATATTAGGTCAGTTGAAAAGGCATTTAATGATAGTAAGATAAGCCCTGGAAAACGTGATGAATTGTTATTGGATGCTTTTAGAAGTGATCTAACCTATAAATTTTTCTAATAGGGGTGTAATTCTTTAATTTTTAAAGAATTTTTGTTAATATGCAAAGGTTTAGTTTTTATTTAAAATCAATGATTTTAAAATGTGAAGGTTTAGTAAAGGGATTTTGTAGTTTTTAAGAAAACTAATAAATATATGTAAAGAGGGTGAATATGAAAACAATTTATGATATAGACTGCTTGTTATACTTTTTAAAGATAAAAAGAACAGATTTGTTGGAGGAATTATTCAATCATATTGTCATTTCCAATAAGGTCTTTAATTCTTTAAATAATCCAAGCATTCCTGATTTTATAAAAGACAAGCTAAATGATCTTGTGGATAAGGAATTCGTAAAAGTCGAGGAAATTTCATATAACACAAAGACTTTTGATATATACTATGAAATTAAAAATGACCATAAAAATCAGGTTTTAGGGGATGGAGAAGCTTCTTCCATTGCGATAGCGATTAAAAACAAGGGAGTTGTAGCTTATAACAATCCCAATGCAATAAAGGATTATTTGGAAAAATATGATTTAAGATGCATTACCTCAGAAGACATTTTCAATGATTTATTCAAAATGGGAATCATATCTCAAAAAGAGCTCGAAGGCTTTTTAGAGAAATAAGTATTCCAGACTATTTTTTTATCTTTTTTATTTTTTTATTTTTTTTATTTTTTTATTATTTTATTTTTCATCTTTTTTTTAAATTAATTTTTATAATTTTTATAGACTAAATTCAATTAAATACTTTTTCATGATTTATTTTTCTTATTTTCACATACTATTTATATAAATATTTAAATATTAGTTTACTAATATATTAGTGATGAATATTTTTTATAATGCCAAATGACAATAGTTATTTTTGCATTATATTCATACAATCATTTTTAACCTATTTCGGGGGTGAAAATATGATTTGTCCAAAATGTCATACCGTAAATGATGATGAAGAGAAATTCTGTAGAAATTGTGGCTTTCAATTGAATTCAGCAAGAATTTGCCCTACTTGTGGGAAAACAAATGATTCCAATTCCAAATACTGTAAGGAATGTGGAACTGTTTTAACTCCAGTAAACACATTTAGAAAGCAAGTTATTGAGGAAAATACTAAGAAATCTTTCTTTAGTATGTATAAGGTGCCAATTATCTGTGCTTTAGTGATCATATTGGCTATTGGAGCTGTAACCGGAATGGCTTATTACAATGGCAGTTCCGGTGGAGATGACGGTTTCAGTACAATTATCCCTACAGATGACAATGGATTCTTTAATGATGATATAAATAATGATGCAACTCAAGCGCAAATGCAGAATGATAATAAAACAAATGATACAAAAAATGATACTAATACAAGCAAAACATTAACTGAAAAGGTTGAAAACAAAACCAACCAGACCAGTAAAAACATAAATGACACTGTAAATAAGATAAAGAATCAAACTAACAGTTCTAAATCTCTAAACAGTTCAAGTGCAAAGAACAGCACATCTAAAACCATTACTGAAAAAGTCAATAAGACAGCTAAGTCTGATAAGAATAAATCCGATAAAAGCAAAATAGCCGACTCTGATAAGAATGATTCTGGAATCAATAGCATTATTCCAGGCTTTGCTACTGATTCAGATGATGACTTAAATGACACAGAAGATAATGATTTAGATGAAAATGATACAGATGATTTGAATGACAGCGATAGTGATAATCTGTCTGAATCTTCCTTAAATGAAATAGAAATGGAAGATGTTCCTAATCTTGCTCAATTGGTTTCACAAAAGAACTATGCTTTCTCTACAATTGAATATAATGGAAATGAGTATGATGAAGGTCAATGCATTTACATTTTCTCAGAATATCTTTTGAATATTGACAAGAATAAGGATTCTTCTATTGAAATCAAGGATGTTAAGGATGCTACTAATCCTTCTGGTGAAGACTTAAGCCAATCCATTGACAAGGCAGATTACTTAAGCATGGCTCAAAGAGTCCACAGTTGGATGGATCAAAAGGATACCGTTCCTAATTATGTTGGAATTAGTGGAATGGGCACTGCAGATTTATCCCCTAAAATGATGCTTAAACTATTCACTTTAGCAACTTTAGAGTATTCAATCACTGAAGAATTGCCTGAATCTGTTGATATTTAGAGTAAATATTTTAACTTTTAGAGAATTTTTATTCTCTATTCTTTTTTTATTCAATTATTTTAATTATTTTAATTTTTTTAATTATTTTATTATTCCAGTTATTTTTACTATTTTTAACTTATTTTTAAGTTTTTTTATGAAAATTCTTTAAGTTTTTTATTAAAATTTCATTGAAAATTTCTTGATTATCTATAAAAATAATAAGTTTTAAAAAATATGAAAATCATATTATATATAGTATAAAAAAATATATTTTAAGTATTTTCCAAATAAAAATTTTAAATCTTAAAAATGATTTAAAACTGTTTAATTTAAAAAACAAATGAAATTAATGATTATAAAGTGATAATATGTTAGGACCTTGGGTAGAAAAATACAGACCGCAAACTTTAGATGATGTTGTTGGACAAAAGCATATTGTAAGCAGATTAAAGCAATATGTGGAAGAAGGAAGCATGCCAAACTTAATGTTTACTGGTCCTGCAGGGGTAGGAAAAACAACATCTGCTCTTGCACTTGTCAAATCAATTTTAGGTGAGTACTGGAGACAAAACTTCTTGGAATTGAATGCATCCGATGCAAGAGGAATAGAAACTGTAAGAACAAACATCAAGAATTTCTGCCGTTTAAAACCTGTTGGAGCTCCATTCAGAATCATCTTCCTTGATGAAGTGGACAATATGACTAAGGACGCACAGCATGCTTTAAGACGTGAAATGGAAATGTATACAAAAACCGCATCATTCATACTTTCCTGTAACTATTCATCTAAAATAATTGATCCTATCCAATCCAGATGTGCTATATTCAGATTCACACCAATCAAAGCAGAAGAAATAGCTGATAGATTAAAATATATTGCAGAAGCTGAAGGTTGCCAATATGAGGATGAGGCAATAACTACAATAGTCAATTTTGCAGAAGGAGATATGCGTAAATCCGTCAATATGTTGCAATCAGCAGCATCTACCGGTTCAATCACTGAAGATCATGTATTTGAAGTTGTATCCAAAGCAAAACCACAGGAAATAAAGAAAATGGTCAATGCAGCTTTAATGGGAGACTTTATGAAATCCCGTGATATCCTAAGGGAAGTGATGATCATGCAAGGTACAAGCGGAGAAGATATGGTTAATCAGATTTACCAGGATGTCTCTTCCAGAGTGATGAATGGTCAAATGGATGGGGATATCTATATGAATCTAATTGGAGCAATAGCTGAAACAGACTTCAGAATAAGGGAAGGAGCGAATCCAAGAATCCAATTAGAGGCATTATTGGCTAAATTCTTATAGAAAGTCAATGAATCTATGAATCTAAGAGATATTGGATATAAGAATTTTATTAAGTAATTTTTATGAATTATATTTAATTTCAGGTAACAATTATGTTATGGACAGATAAATACCGACCAAAGAGTTTTGATGATGTAGTCGGTAATGTAAAGCAAAAGGCAATTATCCAAAAATGGGTTGAAAAGTGGAAAAATGGAGAACCACAACCACCTTTATTGCTTATAGGACCAGCAGGAACTGGTAAAACCACAATAGCTCATATCATTGCTGATGAATTCTCTGAATATATAGAGCTCAATGCAAGTGACAAGCGTTCACATGATTTATTGATGACAACCATTGGGGAATCAGCAAATACCTATTCACTATTTGGAAATAACCGTAAATTGATCATAATGGACGAAGTGGATGGTATTCATGGAACCAATGATAGGGGCGGAACTAAAGCATTAAATAAAATCATTAAGGAAAGCAAACAGCCTATAGTAATGATGGCTAATGATTTTTACAGCAATAAATTAACCACTATAAAGAAAAATGCCCAAGTCATTAAAATGGACAAGATCAAATCTCCTTCAATCAATAAATATTTACGTGATGTAGTGCTTAAGAATGAGGAAATAAATGTTGATAAGGATGTTTTGATGAAATTATCCAAAAGGTCCAGTGGAGATTTGCGTTCAGCAGTGAATACCTTGCAAGCTCTTGTTGAAAATGGAGGGGAGCTTACAGAAGAGGCTCTTGATTCAACAAGCCAAAAGGACAATACAAGTACCATTTTTGACACTGTAACAAGGGTATTGAAAAGCAAGAATCCTGAACATGTAAAGCGTTCTTTGTTTGAAAACAATGAGGATCCAACATTGGTTATGGAATATATAGCTGAAAACATCCCAAGGGAATATGAAAGCAATAGAGAAGTTCAGAAAGCTTATGAAATGATTTCTCAAGCGGATCTATACTTTGGAAGAACCCGTTCCAGCCAATATTACGGTTACTGGAAATATGCATCAGACTTTATGGGTGTTGGTGTATCAGTATCAAAAAGGGACACTTATCGTAAGTTCAGCAAGGTTGTAAGCCCAATGGCATTTTCCATGATGGGAAGAACCCGTGGTAAAAGAGCTTTAAGAGACCAAATAGCTTCTAAAATGGAAGAAAAGATGCATGTTTCACTTCAAGTGGCTTATACCATTTTCCCATACTTTGAAATAATGTTTGAAAATGATGAGGTTGCTTGGGAAATTTCAGACTTTTTAGAGCTTGAAGATGATGAGATCAAATTCTTCAGAAAGAAAAAGATTCCAAAATCCGTCATAAACAAGATGGAAAAGGTCAAGGCTGAAATGAGGGAAGAGGAAAAAGAAGAATGGAGAAAAACCATTAAAGATGGTATTTTTAGAGAGATTCCACCTCAAGAATTGGAAAATAATGAGCCTGATTTCATTGAAGAAGAGATTGATGATATCGATTCCCATAAGAACAGTACTGTAATAGATATCTTTGATGATTTCGATGATGCTGAATTGGATGAAATAGCTAATGAATACTCATTAAGCAATGGTCCTAAATCAAAATTAAGGAAAAAGAAATCTTCTGATGATAAATCTGAAGAAGATAAAAAAGATAAAAAAGAAGAACAACTAGATAAGGGACAAACCACCTTATTCAGTTTCTAATTTATGATAGATTTAAATACTAAAAGAGCAATATTTATAAAAGAATAATATAATAAAATTAAAATTAAAAATTTATCAAGATTATTCAAATAAAACATAGGGGTTTTAATATGAAAGGAACTTGGAAACTTAAATTAAGATTATGGCTTTCCATGCTAGTAATGTTCGGTTTACTATATGTTTTAATCATGCTTGCCGGTAATTTCCTAGGTTATGGAGGCTTTTATGGATTCTATGCAATTGCAGGTATAGCTGTTTTATTCTTGCAATACTTATTTGGTCCAAAGATTGTCGAAAGTTCAATGGGAGTTCACCAATTAAGCGAAGCTGAAGCTCCTGAACTTCACCAAATGATTGAAGAATTGGCTATGGCTGCAAATATTCCTAAACCTAAAGTAGGTATTTCAAACACTATGGTTCCTAATGCATTCGCTTACGGCAGATCCAAACGTAGCGGACATGTATGCGTTACTAAAGGAATCCTTGGTTTGCTTGATCATGAAGAGCTTAAAGCGGTTTTAGGACATGAAATATCCCACATTAAGCATAATGACATGGCAATTACCACTATAGTCAGTGCAATTCCATTAATCTGTTACTACTTGTCTTTCTCACTTATGTTTTCTGGTGGAGGGGATAATGACAATGGAGGAGCAATTTTAGGTGTATTGGCATTAATTGCTTACTTCTTAGGACAATTGATTGTACTCTTCATTTCAAGAATAAGAGAATATTATGCAGATGCAGGAAGTGTAGAATTAGGTTGCAGACCTGAAAAATTAGCTTCTGCCTTATACAAATTGGTTTATGGCGCAGCTAGAGTTCCACAATCTGAAATCAAGGACATTGAAGGAACAAAGGCATTTTTCTTGACTGACATCTCCAATGCAAGAAATGAGTTCGATAATTTAGCTCAATTAGATTTAGATCATGACGGCACTATCAGTGCAGAAGAGCTAAATGTGTTAAGAGATTCTAAAGTCAATGTAGGTACTTCCAATAAGATTATGGAATTATTGTCTACACACCCAGATATGCTTAAAAGAATAAAAAGATTAGCAGATAATAACTAATCTTTTTTAATAATTTTTAATATTTTTTAATATTTTTTAATATTTTTTAATATTTTTTAATATTTTTTAATTTTTTTAATATTTTTTTTAATAATTCTTGATTTTTTAAGATAATTTTAACATTTTATCTTACAATTTTTTATAATTTTTTAAAATAACATATATTTATATAATAGTAAAACTAATATTAGTTTGTATAATTAAAAACTAATTTATTAGTTTTCAAAAGCTCTTGCTACTAAGATTTATATACTAAAAGACAAATTTTTATATAAAATTTAATAATAATAAACAATTTAATCTTATAAATAAAATTTAAAATAATATCAATGGTGAAATGATGAGTACCGAAAGAAAGAACATTATATTAAAAGGAGGAAGAGAACATAACCTCCAAAAC
Organism: uncultured Methanobrevibacter sp.; assembly: GCF_937898925.1. Taxonomy (GTDB): domain Archaea; phylum Methanobacteriota; class Methanobacteria; order Methanobacteriales; family Methanobacteriaceae; genus Methanobrevibacter. The sequence continues at coordinate 9,529 of NZ_CALDKF010000074.1, read as the reverse complement.
ATTGATTTATCCATACCAAGGGACCAATTTGTTGTGGTTACAGGTTTAAGTGGTTCAGGTAAATCAACCCTTGCATTCGACACCATTTATGCTGAAGGACAGCGTAGATATGTTGAATCATTATCAGCTTATGCAAGACAGTTTTTAGGCCAAATGAAAAAGCCTGAAGTTGATTATATTGAAGGATTATCACCTGCAATTTCAATAGACCAAAAAACTACAAAGGTTAATCCAAGATCAACAGTAGGTACCATTACAGAAATTTATGATTACTTGCGTTTATTGTATGCAAGAATCGGAATTCCACATTGTCCTAAATGTGGAAGGGAAATATCTCATCAAACCATTGGTCAGATAACAGAATCCATTATTGAAGAGGGAGAAGGAACTAAGATACATGTGCTTGCTCCTGTTGTAAAAGACCGTAAAGGTGAGCATAAGGACATTTTAGAAGACTTTAGAAAGAAAGGTTTTGTCAGAGTACGTGTAGATGGTGAAATAAGAGGTCTCGATGAGGATATTGAGCTTGGAAAAAACTTCAGACACAATATTGAATTGGTAGTGGATAGGCTTGTCATCAGGGAAGGAATCGACTTCCAAAGAAGGTTATCAGATTCTGTAGAAACCGCTTGTAATTTTGCAGAAGGTCTTGTAACTGTTATGTTTAATAAAAGGGATGATGAAGGAAATGAATCCACATATGAAAAAACCTATTCCGAAGACTTTGCATGTACTAACTGTGGCATAAGTTTCCAGGAATTGACACCTCGTATGTTTTCATTCAATGCTCCTCAAGGGGCATGTCCTGAATGTAATGGAATAGGTACCAAAATGGAAATGGATCCTGACTTGATTGTGCCAAATAAGAACTTAAGCTTAAATGATGGGGCAATCGTTCCATGGTCAAAATCTACTAAAAAGGAAAATTACTATTATCAAATGCTTAAGGCAGTTGCTGATCACTTCGGATTTAGCATGGATACTCCATTTAAGGATTTAACTGAAGAAGAGCAGCACATAATTCTTTATGGTTCAAATGAAAAGGTTGCATTCGCCTTTAAAAGAAGAAACAGATCTTACAGAGTCAACCGTAAGTTTGAAGGTGTAATTACAAGAATGGAAAGATTATACATTGAAACCAAATCCAATTACAATAGAAGTTATATCTCTAAATTCATGAGCGACCGCAAATGTCCTGTTTGTGGTGGAAGAAGGCTTCGTCCAGAGGTTTTGGCAGTTACTGTAGGTGATATGAACATCATGGATGTATGTGACTTGTCCATTAAGGACAGTTATCAATTCTTCCAGGATTTGGAGCTTACAGAAAGACAGCTTTTCATTGGAAAAGAGATCTTAAAGGAAATCAAGGCAAGATTGAAGTTCCTTGTTGATGTAGGATTGGACTATATTACAATGTCAAGGTCTTCAGGTACTTTATCCGGTGGAGAAGCACAGAGAATAAGACTTGCTACCCAAATCGGTTCCGGACTTGTTGGTGTTTTATATATCTTGGATGAGCCAAGTATCGGTCTTCACCAAAGGGATAATAAGAAGTTAATTGGTACTTTAAAGCATTTAAGAGACATTGGAAACACATTAATCGTTGTAGAGCACGATGAAGAGACAATATTGTCTGCAGATTATGTTATTGATATAGGTCCGGGTGCTGGTGAGCATGGTGGAAAAATCATTGCTGAAGGAAGTCCCGAAGAGATTATGAACTCTCCAGACTCCATCACTGGAAAATACTTGTCAAGAAGGGAAACAATTCCAATCAATACAGAAAGAAGACCTGGTAATGGCAAGTTCCTAACTGTTAAAGGTGCTAGAGAGAATAATCTTAAGAATGTTGATGTGGATATTCCATTAGGAGTCTTTACATGCGTTACTGGTGTAAGTGGTTCTGGAAAAAGTAGTTTAATCAATCAGGTCTTGTATAAAGGATTATCAACCATCATAAACAAGAAGTATTTGCATCCTGGAAAGCATGATTACATTGAAGGAATAGAAAATATCGATAAGATCATTAGAATAGACCAAACTCCTATTGGTAGAACTCCACGTTCAAATCCTGCTACATATGTAGGGGTATTCACTCCTATCAGAGAGCTATTCGCTGACACTCCGGAATCTAAGGCCAGAGGATATAAGCCTGGAAGATTTAGTTTCAATGTAAAAGGAGGAAGATGTGAATCCTGTTATGGTGATGGTATCATACAGATAGAAATGCACTTCCTGTCTGATGTTTATGTTCCATGTGAAGTCTGTAAAGGTAAAAGATACAATGATGAGACATTAGATATCCGTTATAAAGGAAAGAATATCTATGAAGTATTGGAAATGACTGTGGAAGAAGCATTGAAATTCTTTGAAAATGTTCCAAGAATAGCTAAAAAGCTTCAAACATTGTATGATGTAGGTTTAGGCTATATTAAGTTAGGACAGCCTGCTACAACTCTCTCTGGAGGTGAAGCACAAAGGGTGAAATTAGCTAAAGAGCTATCCAAATCCAGCACTGGTCAAACATTATACATATTGGATGAACCTACTACAGGTCTTCATTTTGATGACATTAAGAAATTATTAAACGTTTTAAACAGATTAACTGATGCAGGTAACTCCGTTGTCGTTATTGAACATAACCTGGATGTTATTAAAACAGCAGATTATATCATCGATTTAGGTCCTGAAGGTGGAGATGGCGGTGGAGAAGTCATTGCTACTGGAACACCTGAAGAGATTGCTGAATCCGGTACTTATACTGGTGATTTCTTAAAAGAAGTCTTAAGCGAGAATATAACTGCTCATGCAAAGGAGTTAGTTGAAGAGAATGCAAGTAAATAATAGTTATCTATTATTTACTAATATTTTTTATTTTTTAAAATAAGTTTTTTTAATTTTTTTCTATTTTATATTTTAAATATTATTACTATTTTATACTATTTTACATTATTTTATACTATTTTTTTTTAAAATTTTATTTTTTAAGCAATACAGATCTTTTTTCAGCTACTTCCCTTACATATTTATCTTCATCTTTAATAGCTATATCATCTAAAACAGATACAGTCTGAATGTTCTTACATGCAGATTCACGAATCTTTGAATCCTCATCATTATATGCCAATTTGACTAGTATCTCTTGATTCTTTATTTTTGAAATGGCTTCAATACGTGCATCATTGTATTTTCCATTGATTGAAATGTCCTCTAAAAGTTTCTTATCCTTAATTCTTCTAATTGCATTTAATCTAATGTTGGAATCCTTATTGCTTTTCACTATCTCAGAGAGAACATTTTCTGATTTTATTTTAGATACTGCTTCAAGTTGACTGTCAAGATATATGGATTTTTCACTGATTTCTATTAAAAGATTCTCATTTTCTATATTATTGATAGCCATTTTGCTGATTTCCTCATGTTTTGATTCAATTGCAACATTCTTTAAATGATTTTCAAAATCATACGAATCCTCTTCATTTTCAATATAATTTTCCTTATTGCTAATGAGTTTATTTAAAGCATTTTTAGCTACAATTAAATCATCCTCTTTAATACTAATATCAATTAAATTAACTAAAGAATCAATATTTTTAATAGCTTCACTTCTAACGAAGTTATCTTTCTCTTGTAGGTATATATCTTTAATGATATTCTCATTTTTTATATCTTTTAGTGCTTCAATTCTGACAAACTTATCCTCATCATTCAATGCAATCTCTTTTAAGACATCTTCATTATCGATTTTTTCAGTAGCTTTTAACCTGGATGATGAATAGTCTGAATTCAATGCAATTTCAATCAAATCATCTTCTGAATCCAATTTCTCTATTGCTGCAGAACATACATGCTCATCCATTTCATTGAATGCAATCTCTTTTATTGTTTCAAGGCTTTGATTGTCATCAAGTTTATTCAATGCTTCAACCCTAATGAACTTATCATATTCACTGCTTCTTGCTATTTCAGATAAAATCTCTTCATCTGAAAATCTTTCCTTATTGATAATTGTATTGAATATCTTATTGTCAGAGGAATTTTTTAATATTTCAGCTAATATTTGGTTGTTTTCGATCTTTTCAACTGCATTGATTTTGACTTTTTGGTCCTTAGCATTGAGACAAACATCCATCAGAATGAGTTCATCTTCTATTTCACGAACTGCAGATAATCTGTTTTTTCCTTTCTTATCAAATTTAGCAATCTCAGCAAGGACATTTTCCTCCATTCCTAATTTGTCAAATGCTATCTGTCTGACATCACTGTACTTAGCATTGTATGCTAATTCCTTCAGGATATTTGGGTCAGTGATTCTTGAAGCGGAAATTGTTCTTACATATCTGTCCTTATTATCCATAGCCAAATCTTCCAAAACATCCTGTGATTTCATTTCCATAACCGCAGCGATTCTGTTGTTTCTATTGCTGTGGTTCATAGCGATACTTCTAAAGGTTTCATCTTTCAAAATGTCCCCTTCAGTACGTATATCATTTTTAAGACGTTTTTCTTTAGCCAGTTTTAAATCTTCTGAGCTTATATTGTCTATTGAATCAAAATCGATAGATTTTTCATCTTTTTTATTCTTTTTTTCCTTCTTGTCTTTTTTATCTTTTTTATCTTTTTTTATGAAGTCAAATAAGCCCATTTTTTCACCAAAAATAGAATTGTGTTTGATTTAATTTTTTTCTTTAATCGATTATCATTATTCTTTTTTGAATTTTTTCTCCAATACAATGATTAGTACAAATGCAATTAAAGCTAAGACAATGCATGGAATCCATGAACCTTGAATTGTAGATGTAATTTTCATAATAGGCAATCTCAATGTTCCAACCATGATTCCTATTAAAAATGCCATTGTAGCAGATTCATATTTCTCAAGCAAGTAGTTCAAGAGCTTGGAAAATCCTAAAATTCCTATTACAGCACCTATACCAAATACAAAAATTTCCACAAGATTTCTTGAATTTAAAGCATTTAGCATGTATTGATACTGTCCAAGGAGCAATAATAAGAAAGATCCAGAGATTCCTGGTAAGATCATTGCACATATTGCAATAAGTCCTGATAAGAATATTACAATTAGGCTATGATTGGTTGCAATTGGATTTAATCCTACAAATATATAGGAGAGAATTATCCCAATAACTGTAATGAGGATTAATTTGAGGTTTATATTTTCTAGTTTTGTGTATAGGATATATGCAGAAGCGAGAATCAATCCTAAAAAGAATGAAAATGTATATGCAGTTTGTGTATCAAGCAAATAGCTGATTACTTTTGCAAGGGTAATGAATGCTATTCCAATACCTAAAAGCAATGGAATGAACAATTCAAAGTCTATCTCTTCGATTAATTTATCTTTAAAACCACCAAAATCAGCTTTAAATAATGGCTTTAAAAAGCTGAATCTTATGCTGCTTATCGCATTGATCAAACGTTCATATATTCCTGTAATTAAAGCGATTGTTCCTCCTGAAACTCCAGGAACAATATCTGCAGATCCCATGAATAATCCTCTAAGGAAAATCAAGATAATTTCTTTTAAATCCAAATTCATTTTAATTCCTCAAAATCATAAAATAATATTAATTTTATTTTTTATATTTATTATTTAATATTTATATTACTTTTTATAAGTTAAATATAATTAATAAAAATATATGATATTTCTTATTAGAACTATTCTTTTTTTAAATAGAGGGTTTAAAATTGATTATTTTTCGAATTAACCGCTTAAATTAACTTAATTTAGAATCAATTAATTAATTTAATATGATTTTTTCTTAAATTCCTTATTTTCTATTTTAACTTAAAAATAAAGGGTTTTATTGAAAAATAGGTATTTTAAGTAATTTTTGAATATTAGTTTTTAAATAGAAAAACTAATTGCTTTTTAAATGAATTTTAAAAAACGGATATCCGTTATTTATTTACTTAAAGAATAGCAAATTGTGCTTATTTTTTGAAAAAAAGGCATATTTTTACTAAAAGTTTATATAAGATAAAAAATAAAATTTTAATCACAAGAATTTATATTTAGTTTATACGAACAGTTTATTTCAAAATGGAGGTGTAAATATATCGAAAAAGATAAAATTTACCCTGATTTTGGCATTGATATTGTTCTTGAGTATTAATGTTATATCAGCTAATGAAATAAATGACAATGATTTAAACAGTATTGACTCAACTGAGGCAATTGGAATTGATTCAGTTGAAAATGCTGATGACATTTCTTCCAGTGTGACTGATAATCAAGAGGAAGAAAATTCACAATCAGACGTATTATCTGAAAGCCAATCCAATGAGAGTTATGGCGATAGCAGTTCTACAGAACAGTTAGCAAGTGATAATGAGGGTTCTGTAGATTCAGATGATAACGCTGATCTTTCTTTAGAAGAATCTAAAGGAAATACAAGTATCTCTGTCTCAAAGACATCAATTAAAAGAGGTACTACATTATATATTTATTTGAAAGATAATAATGGAAATCCTATATCCGGAAAGAGTCTATTATTGGATATAGGTGGCAATAAATACAATAAGACAACTGATGCAAATGGTGCAGTTACATTAAAATTCAATTCATTTTTAGGTAAATATACCCTAAAAGTTAATTTTAATGGAGATTCTGAATATCTCTCAAGCGCTGAATCATTTGACTTGAACATCTATCAGGTAAAAACCAGCATTACTGTAGCAAGCGAATCAGTTGCTAGAGGAAAATACTTGTATGCTTACTTGAAAGACAGTTCTGGAAATGCACTTGCAGGACAGACTGTAAAGATCAGATTCAAAGGCAAGACATTTACTAAAGTGACCAATAGCAAAGGTAGAGTAAGTCTTAAAATACCTTCAGTTGCAGCTAAATATCTAACTAAAATTACCTATGCAGGTAATACCAGTTATAAGTCAAGCAGCAAATCCTTTTATTTAAATGTTTATAGAACCAAAACAAACATTACTGTTGCTAGCACTTCTGTAGTTAGAGGAAAGTATTTATATGCTTACTTAAAGGATAAGAAAGGTAATCCTTTGGTAAATAAAACCATTAGAATCAGATTCAACAATAAGAATTTCTATAAGAAAACTAACAGTAACGGTAGAGTATCCTTAAAGATCAACTCAAAATCAGGATATTATACAACCCGTATTATCTATGCTGGTTCTGGATACTATAAGCCTTTTACCAAGTCTTTCAAATTGAGATCTTATATAGCTAAGACCAAATTTACAGTAGCGAATGCAACTGTTGTTAGAGGAAAGTACTTCTATGCATACTTGAAAGACAGTTCAAATAGGGCAGTATCTGGTGAAAAAGTTGTAATTACCTTTGATGGAAAGAAGTTTACTAAAACTACTAACTCTAAAGGTAGGGTTTCATTAAAGATAAATTCCGTACCAAGCTCCTATAAGGTTAAATTAAACCATGCAGCTTCTGTCGGATATGCAGCAAGCAGCAAGTCTTTGACTGTTAAGGTCTTGACTAATGCTACAGCTAAGATAACCATAAAAAGCGCTAGTCCTGGAGAGTTCACTATCAGATTAACTGATATGAAAGGAAACCCTCTTGTTAATCAAACAGTCAGTATAACTTCCCTTTTCGGTAATCAATCCGCAGGAAGTGGAGTTAAAATGACTAAAAAAACCATTATCATTGACTCAGATAATATTTACAATAAGGCAACAGACCTTAAATTCATCAATGACATAGCTAAAATATTAAGATCCAAAGGATATACTGTTTTAGTTAATGATGATATTGGCCCTAATGAACATTGTAAAGATATCTACAAATATGGTTATGAAAACGTTTGTGTTTTCTGTATATTTGGTGGAGCTGATAGTGGTATGTTTGTTGATATGTGCAGTAACTGGTATCAGAATTACTTAGATAAATATGATAATAGGGTTGTATTAGGATTTACAAAAACTCAAGTGGATTTAGCAACTTGCAGTTGGCTTAAAAGGGCTCATGACGATGACTACAGTCCTGATAGCTTTACAGGATTAGCTAATCCTGGATCTTACTTAAATGAGCATAATATGGATTATGTTTATGGTAGAACTGCAACTGAAATGGCTAATAACTTCCTTAATTATGCTGTAAAAGGTTTAAGCATTGGTTTAAACAATACAATTCCTTGTGATATTGACACATATAAGGTAACTACTGATGAAAATGGTTTTGCAACTATTAGTGGCTTAGCTTCTGGAACTTACACTATGAAGTGTTCATATTCCAATACTGCATTAGGTTACGTTGCTGATACTGTTCAAAAAAAAGTTACAATATTATAATGTAATATCTTTATAGATATTACAATTTTTTCTTATTTTTTTAATTTTTTTTAATTTTTTTAATCTTAAATTGTTTTTATGCTATTTTTTGTATTAATTTTAATTACTAATAACTATTAATATTAGAAAAATCATATATTTAATTAGTTAATTTAAAAATTTTACTTAGTCTTATTTAGATTATTTGGTGAAAATATGTTTTATAGTACTATAATGAAAATTGATTCCATTGATAGATTAAGAGATATTAGAGATGCATTATTAGTAGAACAAGGTATCAATCCTACCAGAAATGGAGAACAAGCTATCCGCGTAGTTGTTGATAGAATTGATGAGATACAAAATACTTTAGATAAAAGAACTAATACACTCTAGTTTTTTAAAGATTATACTAATTAAAGATCTATTATATTTTTATATTAATCATTTTAGCGATAGGTTATATAATGTCAATTACATTAATCAGAAGCAGGAGACGATTAGTTCAAGCTAACTCTTATCATTCTCCTCACCATAGAAAAAATAAGAAGTTGTTAGCTACAACTCAAGCTGAAAGAGCTCAAAGAAATAGGGATAAGAAGAGAGCTCAATTGGATAGGCTTAAAAATAAGAATAAACCTAAAGCTAAGAAAAGGTCTAAAAGATCTAAAATGCCTTATAGATTTAAATATTATCAATTCCAAGATTATAAATTTAAGGAAGAATTGGAAGATTTAGAAGAAATAAATTAATTTTATTTCTTATTTTTATTTTTAAACTATTTTTATTACTTTTTAATATCTTTTTTATATATTAATAAAATTTAATTTATTATTTTACTAACTATTTTAAAATATATAAACTATTTAATATTATTAAAACTATTAGTATTATTACTAATTATTTATACAAAATTAAACTATTCGTTTATATTAAAATTAATTTTTTTTAATATATCATCAAAAATGATTGTCTTAATTTATTCGAATAGTTCGTATTAAATAAAATTAATCCATATTTTTAATTTTTTTAGAAATTTTTTGAGAATTTAAAGAATATTTTTAAGATATCGAACATTCGTAATTATTAGAATAATTTAAATCATTTAATTTTATAAAATTTTTTTGATCCTGAAAATATTCAAATAATTTAATATTTTTTACTGCAGATTCATAATCTTGAAATTTAGAATAATTCTTCCAGGTGAAATTCCAAAAATTGAAGAATAAATCGATTTTTGATTTTT